>JAUUNJ010000152.1 GCA_030844625.1 Roseburia sp.
CGTGATTGATGCAGGGATTTTTTATATTACAAGAATTTTGAATCAATTCTTATAATATAAAAAATGCTCCGGTCATCCGTTAAAAAAATATAAGAGAGGATAATTACCATGAAAGAAAAGTTGCAGGCGATTAAGGAAGATGCCATTGCCAGAATGACAGACTCTGATAACCTTGACAAATTGAATCAGATCAGGGTTGATATTCTGGGAAAGAAAGGTCAGTTGACGGAAGTTCTCAAGGGAATGAAAGACGTTGCCCCGGAGGACAGACCCAAGGTTGGACAGATGGTGAATGACACAAGAAAAGCCATCGAAGAAAAATTGGAGGAAGTAAAGGCAGAACTTCAGGCGAAGGCAAGAGAAGCTAAGTTAAAGGCTGAAGTAATTGACGTAACACTTCCGGCAAAGAAAAATAAGATTGGACATAAGCATCCGAATACTTTGGCTCTGGAAGAGTTAGAAAGAATCTTTACAGGTATGGGATATGAAGTAGTGGAAGGTCCGGAGGTTGAGTACGATTACTACAACTTTGAGGCATTAAACATTCCTGCCAACCATCCTGCAAAAGATGAACAGGATACATTCTATATTAATAAAAATATTGTGCTTAGGACACAGACCTCTTCAGTTCAGGCAAGAGTTATGGAAAAAACACAGCCGCCAATCAGAATTATATCTCCGGGCAGAGTTTTCCGTTCGGATCAGGTGGATGCAACCCATTCACCATCTTTCCATCAGGTGGAAGGTCTTGCCATTGATAAGAATATTAATTTTTCAGATTTAAAGGGAACTTTGCAGGAATTTGCCAAGGAACTGTTTGGACCGGAAACAAAGACAAAGTTCAGACCACATCATTTTCCGTTTACAGAGCCTAGTGCAGAAATGGATGTTTCCTGCTTTAAGTGCGGTGGTAAAGGCTGTAGATTCTGTAAGGGTGAAGGCTGGATCGAAATTCTTGGCTGTGGTATGGTTCATCCACATGTACTTGAAATGTGTGGTATTGATCCTGATAAATATCAGGGATTTGCTTTCGGTGTTGGTCTGGAGAGAATTGCATTGTTGAAATATGAGATAGATGACATGAGATTATTATATGAGAATGATGACCGTTTCTTAGGTCAGTTTTAAAGGAGGGAATTAAAATGAATACACCATTATCATGGATTAAGGCATATGTTCCTGAACTTGAATGTACTGATCAGGAATATATGGATGCAATGACATTGTCAGGAACAAAGTGTGAAGGCTTTGAGAGACTTGACGCTGACCTTGACAAGATTGTTGTGGGACAGATTGAAAAAATAGAGAGACACCCTGATGCAGATAAGCTTGTGATCTGCCAGGTGAATATCGGAACAGAAACAATTCAGATTGTTACAGGTGCACCAAACGTGGAAGAGGGACAGAAGGTTCCTGTCGTACTGGATGGGGGACGTGTTGCCGGAGGGCATGACGGCTCCAGAGCAGAAGGTGGAATTAAAATTAAAAAGGGCAAGCTTCGTGGCGTAGAGTCATTTGGTATGATGTGCTCCATTGAAGAATTAGGCTCTTCCAGAGATTTTTATCCGGAAGCACCGGAAGATGGAATTTATGTGTTTGAGGATAGCGTGGAAGTTGGAGCAGATGCAGTAGAAGTTTTAGGACTTCATGATACTGTTTTTGAATATGAAATAACGTCCAACAGGGTTGACTGCTACAGTGTTATCGGTATTGCAAGAGAGGCGGCAGCAACATTCAGAAAGCCGTTTCAGGCTCCAAAGACCGCAGATGTAGGAACAGAGGGAGATGTAAATGATTATATTTCCGTAGAAGTTCAGGATACAGAACTTTGTCCGCGATACTGTGCCAAGGTAGTAAAAAATGTAAAAATTGCACCATCACCGGAATGGATGCAGAGAAGACTTGCTGCCTGCGGTATTCGACCAATCAACAACTTGGTTGATATTACAAACTATGTTATGGAAGAGTTTGGTCAGCCAATGCACGCTTATGATCTGGCTACAATTAAAGACAACAAGATTGTTGTCAGGAGAGCAGAGGATGGGGAGAAGTTTGTTACACTGGATGGACAGGAGAGAACTCTTGATTCCGATATGCTTATGATTTGTGATGGAGAAAAGGCGGTAGGTCTTGCAGGAATTATGGGCGGTGAAAACTCCATGATTACAGATGATGTTACAGATATGCTCTTTGAGGCTGCATGCTTTGACGGTACAAACATTCGTCTTTCATCCAAGAGAGTTGGTCTTAGAACAGATGCGTCCGGCAAGTTTGAAAAGGGGCTTGATCCAAATAATGCAGAGGCTGCAATTAACAGAGCCTGCCAGTTAATTGAAGAACTGGGAGCAGGTGAAGTTGTATCCGGCATGGTTGACGTTTATCCGGAAAAGAGAGCGGAAAAAACAATTCAGTTCGATCCGGACAGAGTCAACAGCCTGATTGGATTTAACCTGACGGAAGAGCAGATGATCAGCTATTTTCCGGCATTAGAGCTTGAATATGATAAAGAAACAAAGACCATCACAATACCTACATTCAGACAGGATTTAATTGGAATGTGCGATATTGCAGAAGAAATTGCAAGATTTTATGGATATGATAATATCCCGACAACCCTTCCAAGCGGAGAAGCAACCTCCGGCAAATTATCATATAAGCTTAGAATTGATGAAATTGCAAGAAGTGTGGCACTTTACTGTGGATTTTCCCAGGGAATGTCATACTCCTTTGAAAGTCCAAAGGTATATGATAAGCTGCTGCTTCCGACAGATTCAGAACTTAGAAATTCAATTGAAATCTCAAATCCGTTAGGTGAAGATTTCAGCGTTATGAGAACGACATCTTTAGATGGAATGCTTACATCTCTTGCAACAAATTATAACAGAAGAAATAAGGATGTACGACTTTTCGAAATGGGAAATGTTTATCTTCCAAAGGAACTCCCATTAAAGGAATTACCGGACGAAAGAATGCAGTTTACATTAGGTTTCTATGGAGATGGGGACTTCTTTACAATGAAGGGTGTTGTGGAAGAATTCTTTGATCAGGTAGGAATGAACAGGAAAGTTCATTATGATGCGAAGGCAGGCAAGCCTTTCCTGCATCCGGGACGTCAGGCAAATATCGTTTATGCAGGCAAAGTGATTGGTTATCTGGGTGAAGTTCATCCTGCAGTATGCGATAATTATGACATGAAGACAAGAGCATATATTGCAGTCATTGATATGCCTTATGTTTACGAAATGTCTACCTTTGACAAGAAGTATGAAGGAATTGCAAAATTTCCTGCAGTGTCAAGGGATATTTCCATGGTTATGCCAAAGGAAATTCCAGTGGGACAGGTGGAAGAAGTAATTGAAAAGAAAGCTGGTAAGAATCTGGAAAGTTATAACCTTTTTGATATTTATGAAGGTGACCAGATTAAAGACGGTTTTAAGTCTGTTGCTTATTCCATTGTATTCAGAGCCAAGGACAGAACTCTTGAGGATGCAGATGTCCAGAATGCAATGAATAAGATTCTGAAAGCACTGGAAGAACTGGGAATTGAACTGAGAGGATAATATATATTGGGCTGTCTTTCGGGGCAGCCCTTTTAAACTTACAGGAGGAAACGGTTATGCGATTTGTTATACAGAGAGTTACACAGGCTTCAGTAAGTGTAGACAATGAAGTGGTTGGAGCTATTGATAAAGGTTTTTTAGTTTTTATTGGTGTTTCTAATGAAGATACGAAAGAAATTGCAGATAAGATGGTGAAAAAAATGACTGCAATGAGAATTTTTGATGATGAAAACGGTAAGACCAATCTTGGACTTTCCGATGTGGAGGGACAGTTGTTGCTGATATCCCAGTTCACATTGTATGCCGACTGCAAGAAAGGAAACAGACCTTCTTTTATTAAGGCAGGTGCCCCGGATATGGCAAATGAAATGTACGAATATATTATTTCTAAATGTAAAGAAATTGTTCCTGTTGTGGAAAAAGGAATTTTTGGAGCAGATATGAAAGTCAGCCTTTTGAATGACGGACCATTTACTATTGTTCTGGAGAGTGATGAAATCTGCAAATAGTCAGCCATTGATTTGTTTGTGATGTAATGCTATATTATAGAAAAATTGTCTGAATAATGGAGAAATAAGAATAAATTATGAATAACGAAATGAGTTTACATGATTACTATTATGATTTGCCACAGGAACTGATTGCTCAGGATCCATTGGAAGATCGAAGCAGCTCAAGGCTGATGGTACTTGACAAAAATACAGGGGATGTGGAACATCATATATTTAAAGATATTATTGATTATTTAAATCCAGGGGATTGTCTTGTAATCAATGACACAAAGGTTTTGCCGGCAAGGCTTTATGGCAGCAAGGTTGGTACAGATGCCAAGATTGAAGTATTGCTTTTAAAGAGAAAAGAAAATGATATTTGGGAAACTCTGGTGAAACCGGGGAAAAAATGTAAGCCGGGTGCGGTAATTAGTTTCGGTGATGGGATTTTAACCGGGGAAGTAGTTGACGTGGTTGAGGAAGGTAACAGACTGATCAAATTCAACTATGATGGGATTTTTGAAGAGGTTTTGGATCAACTTGGAGAAATGCCACTGCCACCATATATAACACACCAATTGAAAGATAAAAACAGATATCAGACCGTGTATGCTAAATATGAAGGTTCCGCTGCCGCACCGACAGCAGGACTGCATTTTACGGAAGATTTACTTGAGAAAATCAAGGAAAAAGGCGTAAAGATTGCTCATGTCACATTGCATGTAGGTCTGGGAACCTTCAGACCGGTCAAGGTGGAAAATATTCTGGAGCATCATATGCATTCTGAGTTTTATATGGTAGATGAAAAAGATGCAGCTATAATAAATCAGACAAAAGCAAATGGTGGTCGTGTTATTTCAGTGGGAACTACCAGCACAAGAACTCTGGAAACCGTGGCAGATGATAAGGGTGTGATTCATGCAGGAAGCGGTTGGACACAGATATTTATTTATCCAGGGTATCAGTTTAAGGCAATTGACTGCCTGATTACTAATTTTCATTTGCCGGAATCTACATTGTTAATGCTTGTTTCGGCATTGGCAGGCAGAGAAAATGTGCTGAAGGCATACGAGGAAGCCGTAAAAAAGGAATATCGATTCTTTAGCTTTGGGGATGCCATGTTTATTAAATCGTGAAGAATGAAAAGTGAAGAAATATGGAAAGATACAGAGTTAAACCAATAAAAGAAAAAAAGAATATTATAGTTTCCGTTCCGGGTTCAAAGAGCATAACCAACAGAGCATTGATGCTTGCCGCAATGTCTAATGGAGAGTGTACTTTAAATGGAGTCTTGTTTAGTTCTGATTCAAGAGCATTTCTTGATTGCCTTATCAATCTGGGATTCAAAGTCAGTATGGATGAACAAATGTGTCAGGTTGTCATTAAAGGGGAGAATGGTAATATCCCAAATAAAAAAGCAACAATTAATGTGCAGAGCGCAGGAACAGCGGCAAGGTTTATGACAGTTTTTCTGGCTGTTGCAGGTGGAGATTATGTTCTGGAATCTTCAGAGCAGATGAAGAAACGGCCTATGAAAGAACTTTTGGACAGTCTTATTGAAAAAGGAGCAGAAATAAAATATCTCGAAAATGAAGGGCATTTTCCTTTTGAAATTCATTCCCCTGGAATTGGCGATGTGGACATGACTATTGACACTACAACCAGCAGCCAGTATGCCAGCGCACTGCTAATGGCTTCTGTCATGAATGGAATGAAAATTCATCTTACCGGCTCCAGAGTGAATGGTGCATACATAAAGATTACCCTTAAGATGATGGAACAGTTTGGAATCCGGTATGATGTGTCAGAGAATATTTATGATGTGGCAAGTCAGACATATAAATGTTCGATTTATGATATTGAACCGGATATGTCAGCTGCATGTTATTTCTATGCTATGGCAATTATTCTCAAGGTAAAATCTGTGGTGAATGGTATACATAAGGATTCCATGCAGGGAGACATCAAGTTTCTTCAAGTTCTTGAAAAAATGGGTTGTAAAGAGACTGATACAGATAACGGAATAGAAATCGATGCTTCCGGTCTTACAGATTATGAAGGAATAGAAATTGATATGTCAGATTTTTCAGATCAGGCACTTACAATGGCAGTTGTTGCGGCTTTTGCCAAGTCAGATACAAGAATCAAAAATATCGGACACATAAGAGGTCAGGAATCGGACAGAGTTCAGGTAATCGTTACGGAACTTAACAGACTGGGATGCGAAGCATCAATAATTGAAGAGAATGGAACTACAGATGTTGTGATAAAGCCGGGAAAACTTCACGGCACAGATATAGAAACTTATGA
>JAUUNJ010000153.1 GCA_030844625.1 Roseburia sp.
TATTTGATAAGGTTTGTCGGCAAAAATAAGTTTCTTTAAAATTACATGTTCGCTGTTTCTGTCAGGTGTGATGACATCTTTACTTAATAAGAAAAAGTTTTCCTTATTAATTTTATAGCCCTTGTTTGAAGAATAAATCAGTGGGAGTTCTCTATTAATTGATGAAATCTCTGATTGGATAGTTCTTAGAGATGTATTTAATGTAAGACTTAAACATTTCCCGGTCACATAACCGTCGGAATTGGCGATAATACTGATTATTTTCTTTTTTCTATCGTCAAAACGGTTCATAAAATATCCTCCTCTTTTGTAAAATACCCATTTTATGTATTAATTATCTAAAAAATATAGATAAATTGCAAATTCAAGATTGCGGTGTACCCCGCAAAAGTAAATTTGAATATGTGATACCAGAATTTTATAATTACGTTAACAGTCAAAACATTGGGAAGAAAAGGAGGTAGGGTATATGAACAAAGAAGAAGCCCAAATGGTATCTTTTAAACTGATCAGTTTTGCCGGTGACGCATTTTCATTGTTTTATAAAGCAGTAGAAAGTGCCAGAAATGGAAATTTTGAAGAAGCAGATCAATTACTTGCCGAAGGCGAAACACAGTTAACCCAAGCACATGAAGCACAGACAGAGCTTTTGGCAGCGGAAGCACAGGGCAAGGATATTGAATATAGTGTTATGCTCGTTCATGCACAGGATCATTTAATGACAACCATCATGTATGAGAGAGTTGCCAGAGAGTTTATTACCTTATATAAGGAAAGGAATAGGTGACAGATGGGTGATAAAGATAAATTTTTATGGGGCAGTGCCACAGCAGCATATCAGTGTGAAGGCGGATGGAAAGAAGGGGGCAAGGGAATATCCAACTGGGATGTTTTCTGTCATAGTGAAAAGAATAATGTAAATCCGGTTACCGGAGATGTGGCATGTGACCATTATCACAGATATGAAGAAGATATTAAAATGCTTGCAGAGGGGAACCAGAACGCATATCGGTTTTCAATTGCCTGGACAAGGATTATTCCAAATGGAGTGGGAGAGAAATGTCAGGAAGGAATTGACTTCTACAATAGAATCATTAATACATGTATAAAGTACAATGTGGAACCTCTTGTAACACTTTATCACTATGATCTTCCCCAGCCAATGTTTGAACAGGGAGGCTGGGAGTGCAGAGATACAGTGGATGCTTATGAGGAATATGTTAAGGTCTGCTTTCAGGAATTTGGCGATAGAGTAAACTATTGGGCGACTATTAATGAACCAAATTATGAGACTCTTTGCTGTTATGGCTTTGGTAACTATCCGCCAAATATTAAAAACCTGGAGAGAAGATGGAAAGCAATGTATCATTTGATGCTTTCCAGTGCGAGGGCAGTTAAGGTCTATAGAGAGATGAACGGTCATGGAATGATTGGTATTGTCAGCGATAGTTATTCTATAGAGACTTTAGTGGATAGTGAGGAATACAGAGAAGCAGCCCATATGGCAGATATATTTTTTAATACATCAGTGAATGATGTGTGTATAAAGGGGGCATATTCGGATGACTATATAAAAAAGTTGAAATTATCAGGATATGACCTTTCGTATATGCTTGAATCGGACAAGGAAGTATTTAAAGAAGGAACAGTTGATTATCTTGGAGTGAATGCCTATTGTAGATTCCTTGTAAAACCTTACACAGGAGGAGAAGGGATACTTTCTATTAATAATACAGGAGATTCAACCGGCAGCAATGAGTTTGAAATAAAAGACTGGTTCAAATTGGACGAAGATAGGACCACAAAAAAGAATCCATGGGGAAGTGAAGTTTACCCCAAATCAATTTATAATTTATTGCTTCAGTTAAAAGAGATATATCCGGATACTCCAGTGATTATAACTGAAAATGGAATAGGATATTATGATGAAGTAGTTGATGGACAAATCCATGATGACTATAGAATTGAATATTTACAGGGATATGTGGATTGGATTGAAAAAGCTATGGAAGCCGGATGTGATGTAAGAGGATATTTTATTTGGTCCGCAATGGATGTCTACAGTTGGATTAACGGATATAAAAAGCGTTATGGACTGGTTTATATTGACTTTGATGATAATGAACTTAGAAGGATCCCTAAGGACAGTTATCACTGGTATAAAAAAATCATAAAAGAAAAAGGAGGAAAATTTAATGGAGAAATTAACAGGCTTTATTGAAAAGAAGATTGCACCACTGGCAAATAAACTGGGACGACAGAGATATATTCAAGCATTGCAGAACTCATTTCTTGCATTAATCCCATTTATTACGGTTGGAAGTCTGGCATTGGTTATCATTTCACCACCTATGGATTATACTACAATGGACTCTGGTGTGCTTAGAGTAATCATGCAGGGATGGGCAAAAATAGCAGATTTTACAGGTCCCACATTAGGTTTTATTAATATGGTGACAATGTCCATGATGGCATTGTATATCGCTATAGGTATGGGACTGAATCTGGCAAAGCAGTACAAAATGTCTTCATTTATGCCAACTCTTGTGACAACAATGACTTTTTTAGTCTGTGCAACAATGAATCCGGATGGGGAACTTACTGTTGCACATCTTGATGGCACAGGCTTATTTACAGCAATTATAGTATCTATATTATCGTTCGAATTATATAGAAAGCTTGTTGAAAAAGGTGTGGGACACATTGACTTATCAGGCTCTGGCGTTCCACCGGCACTGTTAGATTCGCTGGGAAATCTTGTGCCTGTTGTTATCGTTCTGGTATTATTTGGGGCAATCAGTCAGATTATCATGGCAATTACAGGTTCGGCATTTCCGGATTTAATGACAATTATTATGACACCACTGGTGAATATGGTTGACAGTATTTGGGGAATAATATTACTAGCCGTTATTGTTATGTTGTTCTGGTGGTTCGGTATTCATGATTCCGTAATTACAGGACCTTTGGATGTATTTCTTATGAGCAATTATACAGCAAATATGACAGCATTTGCAGCAGGCACGGCGGCAGTTTCACTTCCATTTATTGTGACAGAACCATTCTGGTGGACTTTTATGACAATCGGTGGCAGTGGTGCCACGTTGGGCTTGGCATTTCTGGCGGCAACAAGTAAATCAAAACAGATTAAAACAGTAGGAAGGCTTGCAATTATACCATCATTGTTTAATATCAATGAACCTTTAATATTTGGTCTTCCAATAATGTATAATCCGACCATGCTGATTCCGTTTATTGTTGCAATGCCGCTGAATGGTGTAATCACATATATCTGCATGAGTACAGGGATTGTTGCAAAAACATTCTCATATGCAAGCTGGAATATGTTTTGTCCGATTGGTGGATTTATAGCTACATTGGATGTGAAGGCGTTGATTCTTATATGTGTATTAATTGTTATAGATGTATTAATATATCTTCCATTTTTTAAAGTTTATGAAAAACAGAAACTGAAAGAAGAGGCGGAAGTTGAAGCAGTAGAGGAGTAAGTATGAATATTTTATTAGTTTGCAATGCTGGAATGAGTACCGGGATTATGAAAATGAAACTGGAGCAGGAGGCAAAGAATAGAGGAATTGATGCTAAAGTAAATGCTGTTCCCATGGTGGAAATAGGGGATTATCTGGAAGGCACAAATGCAATACTTTTAGGTCCTCAAATCAGATTTGCTCTTGATGATATTAAAAAAATGTCACCGGATATTCCTGTTATGGCAATTGCACCACAGGATTTTGGAATGATGAATGCTCCAAAAGTATTAGATGAAGTTTTAAAGGAATTATAAAATAATATGATTGAATTTGATTATAGAATAACTGATGAAAGAGGTCTTCATGTACAACCAGTGATTGAACTTTTTCAATATGTAAAGAATTCCGGATGTAATGTTTATATTGAAAAGCATGGAGTAATCGTAAAGATAGATCGCATTATGGAAATTGTAGGACTTCAGATCAGAAAAGGAGATTTGGTACATATTGTGATTAGCGGTGATAACGAAGAAACAGTATATAATTATGTAAAGTCATATTTTCAAAATAATTTATAACTTTATCATTACATAAAGCGTTCCCTGATAAAAAATCAGGGGACGCTTTTATGAAACAAAGATAGTATTGCTTTGTTATATTTTAGCAGCTCTTATATCCGCACTGATATTTGTTTTTAGCATCCTGTATTTTGCTGGCCTGAGCAGCAGGAGTAGGATAAAATCCCATAGTATGCATCTGATTAAAAACATCAACCTGAATTTCATGCTCCTTCTTGAGAATGTCCATCATTGTACTGCGAAGACTGTCGTGAACGCATTCGTTAACACCCAGATTATAAAGATTAGTAGCATTTTTTTCTGTGTTGAGAGCATCACCTAAAATCTCTTTTTCCGTATAAATACTTTCCATTATAAACCCCTCCTGAAAATTTATTGATCACTTATTTTAGATAAGAATATATGTCATTGAAATGACCCTGATGTTTGTTCGCAATATCCAACATCTGCTGTTTTACAGTTGCGTCCTGGGAATGGCTTGCAAGCATCTGAAATTTCTTTACTAAAAGTTCCTCTTCATTTAAAAGATCATTCATTACAGAAAGTTCTTTTTCTGATAATTCGTTCATTTCATACCTCCTGATTTTAAAACTTTCTATATTATTATTAAATTTATTTATATAAAAATACCTTCCATTTTTTTCAAAAAAATGTATCTAAGCAGAATCTTAAGCATAGTATATAATTAACGGGTATTTAACCGAAAATGCAGTATGAATTTAATCATGGACGGTTAATATTAAGTTGTAAAAACAGAGAAAGGAGGAATAGATATGAGAATTAATTTAAACTCAGTAAAGGATATTCAGGAGTTTGTAAACATAGTCAGCAAATTTTCAGATGACATTGACGTGTCATCCAGCAGAAGTATGGTTGATGCCAAATCAATTATGGGCCTGTTCAGCCTTGACTTGTCAAAACCTGTGGAAGTAACCACATCGGGAACACATTCCGATAATATTTACGCTGCAATCAGCAAATATGCATCATAAACTGAGAAATGCCTTATGGCATTATTTAAGAGAAACCGCGAAAAGCGTTAACATATAATATACTTAGAAACGGTTATAAGGCATAAAAGCCCAAAGGGGATAGTATTTAACATAAAAGAGGAACCGTTTCACACATGCATGACAACTTAGAAAAAAGCAGAATTGCCTGGGCACAATGACTTAGGCAGGTCTGCTTTTTGTGTATAACAACAATATATTAAGTGAATATAAATCTATGAAACCGTTCCATCAGGACTACACTTTATGGTTACCGATTTGGTTACTGTATCTGTAGAACCATTTGTTCCGGTATGTACCACTGTAACTTTAGCAGTGGCAGAATTGCCGCTTTTTTGGGATAAACAGTTTTTGATAGACCATGTTTTTGCGGGAGCTATTGTGCTATGGGAATAACTGGTACATTTGGAAGTACTTCCGTTATATGTGAAGGTTGCTTTTATTGATACAGACCAAAGAACGGTTCCGTTGCTGTTTTTGTAATATGTAGTTTTCGTTTTGGTGATTGTTTTGTTTGTGGAGAATGTAGAAATAAGTGGGTGGTTATATGGATAATCTGTTATTACTTGTTTAAGATAATATTCATTATCCGGTTTTTCAATATGAGATTGGACATTTAGAATTATGGCAGATGCGTTTGTGTTAATACATCCGAGCATAAAAGTTGCAATAAATAGTGTAGAAATAAATCCCTTCATTAGTGAATCCCCCTTATTATTCAATCACTGTTTCTTCAAAATAAATCTTTTCTTTTTCAAAGGTTTTATGTTCAGAATATGAAATAATACAGAATGTTGACCCTGCGGTTATGGCTAAAATAAGAATAATGGTAATTAAAAATTTAATATATCTTGCTATTTTCATTTTCTTAATTATGTAATTGATGTCTATCGTAGAGTAATAAGAACTAACAACATCATTAGGTAAACCAAAATTTTTATACAGCGTTTCCTTGGAAGTTATATCTGCTTCTGTGCAATATTCTTCCACAGTAGTTTTTAAATGGCCAATGTATTTTTTTTCATTTTTTCCCATCATTGGAAAAAGCATTTTTACTTCAGATATATATTCTTTGCTAAGTTCTTTCATCATTTCCCCCCTTTTCATTATATTTTGTTTAGTGAATCCAAAACATTTTGTACTCCGGATATTGTACATTGATAATTAAGTAAAAGGTCGTTAAGATATTTTTTCCCGGAAGGCTCAATACGATAATATATTCTTGTACGCTTTTTTCCTGCTAACTTTGAGTATTGGCTGATTTTTCCTT
>JAUUNJ010000154.1 GCA_030844625.1 Roseburia sp.
TAACACATCCAAATTTATAGATGTTGATGATGGATATTTTGAAAAGATATATATAGAAAATTCCATATTTGAAGATATGAACTGCATTCTGAATATGGCGCAGGAAAAAAACTCTCTTACGCAGATTAATGTAAAGAACTGTCAGTTGAAAGGCGTTGAAAATATAATTGAGTTCAAGGACTCAGAGAGAAAGATTGCCAATGAAGACTATCAGTGCGTGCTGAAGAAATATATTCATGGCGTTGTCGTAAGTGACTTGTGCCAGGATAAGCAGATGCATGATGAAATATATCGTTATGCAGGGGATATAAATTACAAAATTCTTGAAACAGATTTAACTGCATTGCCTCCTATGAATACATGGGTCAACGCGTTGGAAATCGGTTTAAAAGGTGATGGCATGACGGATGATACCAACGCACTGAAAGAGGCAATAAGCCGGTTTGATACAATTTATTTTCCACAGGGTGAGTATATATTATCAGATACGATTAAATTAAAAGAAAATACTACATTGATAGGAATGAATCCGGTTTCGACTCAGCTTATTTTAAAAGAAAATTCTGAAAAGTTTACAGGGTTTGGTAAGGCAAAGGGATTTCTTGAGAGTTCTGACAAGAAAAATATACTTTTTGGAATCGGTATTAATACAGGGGGGCGTAATCCAAGAGCGTGCGGCGTTAAATGGATGGCTGATCGCAATTCATACATTAATGATGTTAAATTTTTTGGAGGTCATGGTGACTTAGTAAAAAACACAGGAGAATTTGATTTTCCTTATGACGAGGGAAGAGCACGAGATGCCCATCTTGAACGGATATGGGACTACCAGTATCCAAGCCTTCTGATCTGTAATGGTGGTGGAGGAACCTTTAAGGATATCTGGTCGGCCAGTCCATATGTCAGTGCGGGAGTTCAGATACAGGATACAAAAACACCGATAAAAATTTACTGTCTTTCACTGGAGCATCACTGTCGCTGCGAATTGAGAATGATCAATGCAGAAAATATAACCATATACGGATTCCAGAGTGAAGAAGAAAAGGCAGAAGGTGAATTTGCCCAGCCTATTGAATTGCACAATTGTAAAAATATTATATTTGCAACTACTTATTGTTTTAGGACTGTGTTTGTGCAGAAATCATTTCCGTACTGTGTTAAAACATGGAACTGCGAAAATATTAAGTTTTTAAATGTACACAATTATTCTCAAATGAAATATACCATAGATAATTTTTTGCTGGATGTTAATACGGGAATTGAGATACGGCCATGGCAGGCTGCTGTGATTGAGGTGACCGGAAAAGGAGAAAAATGCCTAAATTACAATCAGGAAGAAAAAACTAAAAAATTATTTTCAGGATTTCGATTTGCGGATGGTGGCTGTTGTGACAGTAAAGGGAATTTCTATTTTCTTGACAGCATGGATAAGAAAATATACAGAATTGATGGGAATACATTAGAGATATCCATGATTTTTGAGTCTCCTTATAAAATTAATTCCATTGGATTTGATACCAGAGATAACATTATTGTAGTAGGGGAGTATACGATTCCAAAGGATGCCACCCTAAATGGAAGGCCAAATATCAATGTGATGCCGCCTGATTCAGCGGGAACATCTTACGGATTCTGGTATAACAGTCAGGCGCAGATTGTGGCATTTACGATAAACAAAAACAGAGAAATCGAAAAACTGCATAAGATAAATATGGGGGATCTGGAGCCCGCAAGAGTACTTTATCCGGGAAACAGATGGAGAGACGGAACAGATTTTGAACAGGTGGTTCAGTACAATCCGGGAAAGGCATTTCTGGCACCGGATGGAACTACAATTATTCCATGTCATTACGATTTGATTCGGGCAAATAATCTGTCCCGCTCAAAGCCGGGAAGAAAGCTGTATTCCATTGATGAAATGTATAAAAGAGTTTATCAGTGCGACATCACACCGGAGGGGCTTCTTACAAATCCCATACCGATTATAGAGGAGGGAGATTACCGGGTAAGAAAGTTTAATGAAAAAATATATGTTGGTGATGACAATATAAAGGTTTATGAAAAGAGTAAACTTGTAAATATTCTCTTGGTTCCCGAGAGACCTACTACATTTGACTTTGGAGGGCAAAAGGGAAACATATTATTTACTACTACCAGAAATTCAGTATATTTGATAAAGGAGTAAAGAATGAAAAAAATTTTTAAAATAAGCATTGTTGTGGTGATGGCTATTATTTGCTTTGGATGCAGTAATAATAAGGAACAGAAGAAAACAGAGAAGGAAAGCGTAACAGAGGTTTCAGGAAATACAATTACATATAAAAGTGAAGGAACACCGGTTAAGGATTCGGAACTGCTTGGAAAAAATGTATATGTATTTTCCACGGAGGATAAGACAGAGGATATTAAACAGCAGGTAAGCGACATATATGAAAAGCAGCAGTCAAACCAGTTTGGCGATGAAAGATATGCAATTCTTTTTATGCCCGGTGAATATGACAAAACGCTGGAAGTCGATGTGGGATTTTATACACAGGCTGCAGGACTTGGAATTATGCCTACGGATACCAATATCAACAAACTGTGGGTAAACGCGGACTGGATGAGTCATAATGCCACCTGTAATTTCTGGAGAAGTGCAGAAAATTTTTCTGTAAATGAGTTTTGTATGTGGGCAAATTCACAGGCAGTTTCCCTCAGAAGGGTGAGTTTTGGAGATAGTATTGTTTTCAGTGACGGAGAGGGATGGTCCAGTGGTGGATTTATGGCAGACTGTGATGTGGAAGGCACAGTATATCCGGGATCACAGCAACAATATCTGTGTAGAAATGATGAGTGGAGTTATTGGGATGGCGGTGTATGGAATATGGTGTTTACAGGTATTAACCCCAACAGAATTCCTTCAGGTTCATGGCCAAGCATGCCATATACAAAAGTGGAAACAACTCCTGAAATACAGGAAAAACCTTATATATGTTATGATGAAAAACAGGGGTACGGTGTAATGGTTCCTGAAAATAGAAAAGACAGTCAGGGGATTTCATGGAAAGATGGGGTGAAAGGAACTTTTTACAGTTTGAATTTATTTTATATAGCGGACCCGGAAAAGGATAATTCAGATACACTGAATCAGGCACTAAATGAAGGGAAACATATTCTTCTCACACCTGGCATTTATAAACTGGACAAGCCATTAGAGGTAACAAAAGAAAATACTATTGTTTATGGAATGGGATTGGCTACTCTTATGCCGAACAATGGGAATGGCTGCATGAATGTAGCAGATGTCAGTGGAGTGAAAGTATGCGGAATTCTATTTGAAGCAGGTGAAAAAGAGTCAAAGACACTTTTACAGGTGGGAGACGAAAACGCAAATGCAGATCATTCAGATAATCCGCTGTGTTTTAGTGATGTATATTTCAGAGTCGGTGGAGGCAGTTATGCCGGAAAAGTTCAAAATTGTGTCACAATTGAGTGTAATAATGTTATAGGTGATAATTTTTGGGTGTGGAGAGCAGACCACAGTACAAATGTGGGATGGGATGTGAATACGGCTCCCAACGGAATTATCATTAACGGAGATAATGTAACGATGTATGGCTTATTCGTTGAACATTTTCAGGAATACCAGACAATTTGGAATGGTAATGGTGGAAAACTTTATTTCTACCAAAGTGAAATCCCATACGATGCGCCGAATCAGAAGGCGTTTATGAGTCATGACGGAAAGGTGAACGGATATGCATCATTAAAAGTTGGTGATGACGTAACCAGGTTTGATGGATATGGAATGGGAGTTTATTGTTTCAATAGAGATGCGGATATTGAAATTTTCAGCGGAGTGGAAGTTCCTGATGTGGAGGGTGTGGCATTACATAATGTTGTAACAGTCAAGCTCAATGGACAGGGTCAGATTACCCATGTGGTAAACGATCAGGGGCAGGAAGTGACCAGAGCGGGAAATACAGCCCGTGTTATGGAATACGAAAATGGACTAAAAGAATAATGTTGTTGGAATAAGGGAGAATAAGCGTGATATTACAGGAAACATATACATTATCAAACGGAGTAAAAGTTCCAAAGATTGGACTTGGAACCTGGCAGATACCGGATGGTGAGGCAGCTTACAATTCGGTTATGTATGCATTAAAAAATGGATACAGACATATTGATACTGCAGCAGCTTATGGCAATGAAAGAAGTGTGGGGCAGGCGGTAAAGGATTGTGATATTTCAAGAAGAGAGATATTTGTCACCACAAAACTTCCGGCAGAATGCAAGGGATATGATGCCGCAAAAGAATGTTTTGAAAAATCATTATCGGATTTAGATATCGATTATATTGATTTATATTTAATTCATGCACCGTGGCCATGGGATAAAATGGGTATGGATTGTACAGAGGGCAATATTGAAAGCTGGAGAGCATTAGAGGAAATTTACGAAAGTGGCAAAGTCCGAGCCATTGGGATATCAAATTTTGAGCCACAGCACATTCAGCCTATTTTAGACAATTGCAAAATGGTTCCGATGTGTAATCAGATTAGTTTTCATATAGGCAATCGTCAACAAAATACTGTGGATTTTTGTAATAAAATGGGAATCCAGATTACAGCATATTCGCCATTGGCAACAGGAGGCATTGTTAATGATGAATATATTGGAAAGATTGCAGAAAAATATAATGCAACGATTCCGCAGATTTGTGTCAGGTATTGCATCCAGAAAGGTAACATTGTAATTCCGAAATCTACTAAGGAAGAGAGAATTATTTCCAATGTTCAGGTGGATTTTGAAATAAGTGATGAAGATATGGAATATCTTGATGAAAAATAATTTGAATGAAAATAGTTATAATCAATAATAATAAGATATAAAGGATAATGTTTTTTATATTATAAAGTACTATTTCAGGAGGATAAGAAAGTGTTAAGAAAGTTAGCGGTTATTACAATGACGGCAGTAATGGCAGTGTCATTGTGGGCATGTGGGGCAAAAGATGAAAACAATGAGACAACAAAGGTTGAGGAAACTACTACTGTATCAACAGATGGTGTTGTATCAGAAGACAAAGGAAACAGTTCAGATTTTGAGTCCGTGGATGTTTCGGCGGCTGGCTGGAAAATGTCGGTAGATAATGTGCAGATTGCAGCAGAATTATCTAACACTAGTGAAGTTCTTGGATACTCCAGTGCATCTTCAAGTACATTTGAGCAGAATGCCAATGAAGGTAATACTTATGTGTTGATTAAGATGTTGATTGAAAAAGATGGTGCCACGGAAAATATACAGTGGGATAAAATGATTCTTACAGATGCCGATGGAAACACTTATAACAGAATTGATGATAGTTTTATTGACAGTCTGACGTGGAAGAGAATGTCAGGAACGGACTTGAACTTTGGAAGCAATGAAGGATGGTTTGCTTATGAAATACCGGAAGATAAATCGACAGAAGGTTTAGTGCTTTCATATAAGTTTAATGATGAAACTATGGAATATAAAGTCAATTAAGCTTTGATATCCGGAAGGAATTAGATTCTTTCTTTGAAATAAAAACTCCTTTTCAGAAGAAGAAAAGGAGTTTTTATTTTTGTAAAATTGTATAGGAACGATATGTCTTTTTAGGTTTGCCAGCCACCATCTACATTGATGATCTGTCCGGTAATATAGGAACCGGCATTTGCGAGTGCAAAAACTGCCTCAGCCACATCTTTTACACTTCCCAGTCTGGATGCAGGTATTTCCTGAATTATTTCGTCCAGCTCGTCTTCGGAAAGATGACAATTCATTTTTGTATTAATAATTCCGCAGGAAATGGCGTTAACTTGAATATTAGAAGGCGCCAATTCTTTTGCCAGTGCTTTGGTAAAGGTATTTATGGCACCTTTAGTGGCAGAGTATGCCACCTCATAAGAAGCGCCCGAATTACCCCATACAGAAGAAATGTTTATAATCTTTCCGCTTCCTTTTTTTAAAAAAGTGGGAATTATCTGTCTGGAAAGCGCTAACGCAGAAGTGACATTTGTATTCCACAAATTGTTCCAGATTTCAGAGTTCATATCCTGCAGTAATCCCAATACAGAAATGCCGGCGTTGTTAATCAATATATCAGGAGAAAAACCGGCGGTATTGACTTGAATGAAAAGTTTCTCTGACTGATCAAAATCTGCAAGGTCACATTGAAAATAATGGAAATTATTTCCAAGTTTCATAGAAAGTTCCTGAATGGAAGATTTATCCTTGTAATATGTTCCGATAACCGTGTAACCGTTATTGATAAAGATTTTGGAAATTTCCTGACCTATGTCGCCGGATGCACCTGTAATAAGTACTGTTTTTTTCATG
>JAUUNJ010000155.1 GCA_030844625.1 Roseburia sp.
AGTAATTTTATCTTACATCAGTTTGGAGGTTTACACAAACTTTGGGATACTCCCATGAGGTATCTTATATAATGAATTATTATAGAATGAGAGCCGCAAATGCGGCTCTCATTTCATTTCATGGATAAATAAATAATAAAGCTGGAAAAATCTAACGCTGTACGCGACCAGAGCCATCTCCATTTGCCAGTTTTTCTACATCGGAAACACTGACACGGTTAAAGTCACCGATAATGCTGTGCTTCAGGCAGGAGGCTGCAACAGCAAATTCCAGTGCAGCTGATAGTTCCTGATAGTGATTCAGACCGTAAATAAGTCCGCCTGCAAAGCTGTCACCACCACCTACTCGGTCTACGATATCGGTAATGTGATATTTTTTTGATTCATAAAAATGAGCTCTGTTGTTGATGCAGGCTGCCCAATCATTATGATCTGCACTCTTGGATTCCCGTAATGTAATAGCAATAAGCTTCATATTGGGATAGGAAGCAAGCACCTTATCACCAAGGGCTTTGTATTTACTGCGATCAAGGCTGCCGGATTCTACATCTATGTCAACGGTGATTTCCAGAGATTTCTGTACATCTTCTTCATTGGCGATGGCAATGTCCACGTAGCTTGCCAGTTCGCGCATGACCTCAGAAGCTTTCTTGCCATATTTCCATAAATTTTTACGAAAATTCAGATCACAGGAAACTGTAATGCCCTTTTCTTTGGCTGCTTTTACACTTGCAAGGCTTAACTCCATTGCGGTTTCAGATAACGCTGGGGTGATACCGGTAATATGATACCAGTCTATACCATCAAATATCTCATTCCAGTTAAAAAGCTCCGGTTGTGCAATAGCGATAGAGGAACCACTGCGGTCATAGGTGACCTTACTGGGAAGCTGATTTGCACCGCTTTCCAGAAAATAGATTCCCATACGGCCTTCACCGCGTTTTACTTTTGAAACATCAACACCGAACTGGCGAAGCTCTTTTATACATTCATCGCCGATGACATTATTTGGTAAGACAGTGCAATACTGCACATCCATACCAAAGTTTGCGAGTGAAACAGCAACATTGGCTTCACCGCCGCCAAAGGAGGCTTCCATAATGGAAGACTGGAAAAAACGTTCCAGGCCAGGCGGTTTTAAACGCAGCAAAATTTCGCCAAAAGTTAATATTTTCATAGTGTAATACTCCTCGTTTTATTTATTTTTGTAATAAATGGATGGCAAATCCGCCAATTTCCTGCTTTAGATAAAGAGCGACCAATCGGTCATCTTTGTATTTTGCGGTTGATGTATCTGCATAAAAGCCAGCTCTTTCCAGCTCAGGAACTGCACAGAGAATATTGTTGGTTCTGATGGCAATGTGTCCGTACGCTCCCAAGTTAGAGGATTTCAAAATTTCAATATTGGGAGAGGCAAATACGGAGCTGCTGCCGTCTTTGAGGGGGAAATCAAAAGCTGTCTGGAAAAAATTACTTACCTCAGTGGAGGATTCAACATTTTCACAGTTGATTCCCAAATGTGCAAATTCAAAGCCGAGCGCATTTTGACGGGCTTCCCTGCAGAGAGCTGTAATCTTATCAAAATTGCCATCTGCAATGTCTTTGCGGGTACAAATCCAGCTACCGCCTACTGCGTGGATAAAGGGTGCCGCAATGTAGTCACCAATGTTATGGCTGTTAATACCACCGGTAGGCAGAAACTTTACTCCTGGAAAAGGTGCAGAAAGCGACTTTAAGGCAGTAAGTCCTCCGTATACATTCGCTGGAAAGAACTTTACAACAGAAAGTCCTAATTTTACAGCAGACATGATTTCTGATGGAGCGACACAGCCGGGGGTTACAGTAATACCTGCTTTGATGCAATATTTTATGATTTCTTCATCAAAGCCGGGAGAAACAATAAAGCCTGCACCGGCAGATACAGCAGCTTTGCACTGCTCGAGATTTATGACTGTGCCAGCTCCCACCAGCATATCCGGGCAGGCGGATGCAACAGCAGCAATGCTGTCTTTTGCAGCAGCTGTTCGAAAAGTGATTTCCATAACGTCAATGCCACCGGCAAGAAGCGCTTTTGCGGTTGGCACTGCATCTTCTGCATTGTCCAGTACAACAACGGGAACAATGCAGGCACGTGAAAATCGTTCAAGTGGGTTCATAAGATACCTCCTAAATATAGAATAAATAGCATAAGCGGGGGCACTTCTGTTATTATCCTTTTGAAAATAGAAGGATTTGTATAATGCATGAACAGCAAAATAAGCGGGGGCGTCTTGCTGCTTGCTTTTAGTGTTTCAGAATAGTTGAGCCTGCAATTTGTAAAGGACAGGTCAACCGGGTTTCTTTCTTTGCAACAGAAGGATCTGCAATGCATTCAAGCAGTTTTTGTGCAGCCAGATTCCCGATAAGACGTGGCTGGACTACAATGTTGGTAATGCGGGGCGTCATCAGAGAGAGCAGGATGCTCTGCTCTTCCCAGCCCCAGTCATCAGGACCGCAGAGTCCGATTTCATCTGGAATGTGTATTCCAAGAGAGCGGATTGCATTAAATACATGCAGTACGGTAATGGAGTTGACACAGAATATGGCGGGAAGTTCCTTTTTCCCACAAATATCCTTTAAATGGTGAAGCTGACTGGTGACATTCTGGGTATTGTGAATGTCAATGACGTAGGTTAATTCGTTTGGGTCAACCTCGGGATAATAGAGCTTCACTGCGTCCAAAAAGGAATTGCGCCTTTCGGACCGGACAGAACTTGCAAAATAATTTTCTGTAAAAAAGACAGGAAGTGTATAGCCTTGTTCCTTCAGGTGCTTTACAAGTTCAAAAATAGGGTCTCGGTGATTGGAACCCACAAATTGGAAATTATAGTCATCTATGGTACGGTCACAAAGAACGATGGGAAGTCCGGTGCAGGCCTGCTGTATAAGCAGAGGGTTCTGGCTGGAACAGGTGTTTACGATCAGACCGTCTACATGCCGGCTCATCAGGGATCTGATATAGGACTCTTCTTCTTTGATACTATTGTTACAGCTGACAAATAATGGCATATAATTACTGCTCAGGAGTGTTTCACTGATGCCTTGGATCAGAGCAGCACAGAAAGGCGTTGATATATCCGATACAATAACTCCAATATGATGCGATAAATTTGTCTTTAAAGACTGCGCCATAACATTTGGATGGTAATTGGTCATTTTAATAACTGTTTCGATCCGTTCCCGGGTATCCTTTTGGATCAAGTCCTGTTTCCCATTGATATAACGGGAAACAGTAGTGATAGAAACTCCCGCCGCTTTGGCGATATCTGAAATGGTAACCTTTTCATGGTTCATATGATGTGTTTGGGCCGGTTTGGATACATAACAAGTAATGCAATTGTAAAAATTACTTTAATTTGTACCTGAAACAGCCACGCTCCTTACGTTGTTTTGAAAATATTATAGAATTTTACTTTTTAAATTGTCAAGCAAATATGGAAAACATTTATTAGTTTCTGAAGTTTTGTGTGTAGTGCATAAATGAAAACGATTTCAAATTGTGAAATGTCATGAAATGGGTAGGAATATGTGAAATATATCTTGTAATTGCCAAGATTATGTGATAGATTTGTGGAAAATGATAGTTCAAAACAAGAAAATAGACAAAAACAAAGAAAATAGATGAAATCATTTTCACAATCGAATATAGACACATGATGAATGTGTGATAATGGTGTTTTCGGGAGTTATCCCGTACACATATATAAGCTAAGGTGGGGGCACTGAAATATTCTTAAGAAGCAGGGAGGACAATAAAGAAAGAGAAAATTGAAGTAATTGCTTAAAATGAAAAGTTCAGATGAATCTGACATTAGCGATTTGCAGCATACAGGAAGAGAAGGAAGATGCTCTTATATGTGTGAGCGCTACGCACGTAAGCCTGATATGCACACAAAAACGGTGGCGCAGAAAAGAGGTAAAGAAGATTATGAAGAAAAAGTTATTGTCGGTAATATTAGCAGGTTTTATGGTGATGGGATGTTTAGCTGGGTGCACATCTAATGATCAAACAGTAGAAAATGAAAAAAATACTTCAGAGACGGAGCAAGCTGAAAGTGGAGAAAAAACAGTTATTACAGTTGCCCGGTGGGGTACAGATAGTGAAAAGGAAGCATTTGAAAACATATTTGCAGAATTTGAAAAGGCACATCCAGAAATTGACGTCCAGTTAGACTTTAGACCATGGGATACCTACTGGGATATGATTAATGTTAATATGTCTGGTGGTATGCTTCCTGATATTGTAAGCGTGAGTACACAACTAGGTTCTAAATATTATATTCCAGGTGTTTTTGAAGATTTGGCTCCGTATATTGAGAGAGATGAAGTGAAAACCGAAGAATTTGCACAGAATGTAATGGATGCATTTACAATGGATGGTAAAGTTTTTGGCTTTCCTAATGATATATCTTTGTATCCATTGTGCTACAATAAAGCATTGTTGGATGAGAGTGGTATTGCATATCCGGCATCGGATAATCCCTTGACTTTTGATGAATATTATGAAATGGCAAAGAAGCTGACCAAAATTGAGGGAAATGCATATACTCAGGTAGGGTTTGCTGATGAAGCCCGTACAGCATTTAGACTGCAATGGTTATTTCCAATGTATGGGGGAAGCATGTTTGACCAGACAGTAAATCCAACCAAAATTACTATTGATACCCCAGAAGGTAGAAAGGGAGTTGAGGCAATAGCAAAGATGGCAGATGTTGTTGCACCTGTTGCAGAATGGGGGAAAAGCTGGGATGGAGGCCTCCAAAATTCTGCAATAGCAACGTGTACATCTGGTATCTGGATGTTTGGTGATTTTAAGAAAGCAGGTGTTGATTTTGGGGTTGCACCGATGCCAGAAGGCATTGAAGGATCGGCGGTTACAGGTTTGATTAATGGTTTTATGATGGCAAGTAACTGTGAAAATAAAGAAGCAGCATGGCAGGTACTAAAATGGCTTTCTAGTAGAGACGGTCAGCTTCAGGTGGCTAAGAATGGAGTGGGAACACCGATTTATTCAGAATTGTGTACAGATCCGGCTTTTGCAAATCAGATAGAGGGTGTGGATCTTTCTGCATACAGTTATATGCTGGATCATTTTCAACCATTAGCAATGATGCCAGATGACTCATTGAATATTTTTATTGAGAATAAGATAAAAGATCTCCTGGAAGGTAAGATTGATGTGAATGGATTTATTGAAGCAATGAC
This sequence comes from Roseburia sp., assembly GCA_030844625.1. Taxonomy (GTDB): domain Bacteria; phylum Bacillota; class Clostridia; order Lachnospirales; family Lachnospiraceae; genus Eubacterium_G. Next base: position 5,245 of record JAUUNJ010000155.1, read on the forward strand.
CGGAGAGGGTCAAGAGATCTTAGATGCGATGTATCAGTAATAATTACATAGGGTGAGTAATGCCAGGATCATGTAGAAATATACATGATCCTGGTAAGCATAAAATAGGGAGGCTTGAAATGAGCAAGAAAAAGGAAAATAAAAATGCTTTGCATGGTTTCTTACTTGTAATGCCGTGGTTTGTCGGATTCCTTATATTTTATTTGTATCCTATATGTTCCAATATTGGATTAAGCTTTACAGATAAAACAATCTGGGGTGAGGGCAAATTTGTAGGGTTAAAAAATTACTATAAAATATTCTTTGAGGATAAGGTGTTTTGGATTTGCTTGAAGAATACTTTTCTGTGGGTTATTTTTTCTAATGTTATTATGCTTAGTGTGTCTTTGATAATAGCGAATTTGTTAGCAGGAAAAGTTAAAGGGGGCAAATTTTTTCGGACTGTTTTTTATTTTCCTTGTTTACTGCCACCAGTAGCATTTGGTGTGGTTTTGGGATTTATATTCTCGGGGAGTCCAAATGGTTTTGTGAATCATCTATTTGGACTTGGAACTCATGGATGGTTTAGTGATTCAACTTTAGCTATGCCAACGGCAATTGTTTCCAGTATCTGGTATATCGGAACGCCAATGATAATTTTTCTTGCGGCTATTAAGGGAATTAACCCCAGTTACCAAGAAGCTGCATTGATTGATGGAGCAGGAGCAGTTCGAAGATTTTTTTCAGTTACTTTACCTCTGATTTCACAGTCTATTATCTTCAATTTTATAATGGGAATAATAAATGGATGGCAGGTATATGAACATATTATTCCTTTTACGAAAGCGGAGGGAGATGTGATCAAACCATATGGAAGGGATTATGGATTGGGAGTGTTGTTGATCCATATTTATGAGAAAGGGTTCAAGGATTTTGAAATAGCATATGCGGCAGCATTAGGTATAATTTTATTAATCATTGTTTTACTTTGTACATTGGCTGGCTTTGGCTTAATAAAGAAGTTGAAACTGGATTATCAATCTTTTGACTGAAAGGAATGTAGTTATGAAAAAAAGTATTTTAGGAGTA
>JAUUNJ010000156.1 GCA_030844625.1 Roseburia sp.
GGAAATCAATCATCCCATCGTCTATATTCCATTGAATCGTATCTGGATTTGCCTTATACTCCGGGTGATGATAGCGAAAATATTCCAGAATAAACTTTTCATATAAACTGTGCGTAGAACGTTCATCCAAAAAAACTGCCAGCTTCGTTTCACCTTTATCTGTTGACAGTAACAAACTGCCAAGCACCAGATAACAAATATTCATAAGCATCCGGTAACTTTGATTGTTACGCTGGTAGCGAATCCCGTCCCATCGTATCTGATCTGGTTCTATCATATCTACGTTTTCAAACAAAATCAGATTTTTCTTCAAAAGAACTTTTCTATCCGGTTTCACAGTTTTCTGCCGTACCAATATCATCATGGTAGTTTTCAAAATGCGGTTCAGAAGATTATTTTCAGATAGTTCATCATATTCACATGCCAGCTTTTGCCTATGTTGTATTCTGTTTTTTATCGTTCCCTGAAGATTAAGTTTACCTCTTAAAACGGACAATTCTTCTGATTGAAGAATATATTCCTTATACAATCCCTGTTTAAGCTGATTTGCCACTCCTTTGCCGAGTATTGCGGCAAACATGTCATGAATATTCTCAAAGTCCTCTGTAGCCACCGAATCATAATTTGACTGACGCAGGGACTGAAATGCATAGGTCAGCATATAATATATATTTTTTATTAAAATCCCTTTGTCATTAGTCATTAAACACCCCTCTTAAAATATTCTGCCACTTTTGAATTTTTGCAGGTTCGTCAAACCAGTATTCCTCAAGCATAGGTAAAATATCATACTCAACCACAGACTGCATCCATTCATCTGTACATTCATCCTGCCCACAGAAATAACTATGCCCGATGCAGAATCCAGAACCCAAAGAAGGATCTTTTGCTATCTCAAAATTGAGATCCTTTATTTTTTCAATCAAGGCATAAAATGTATCATCATTAAAGCTGTCCAAATACAACCGGAATCCCTCACCTGACGGTTTATATCCCATAATAAAATCTTCATAAGAATAATTCTGATGAAACTGAATAAATTCTACCCGTGATTCATCCTTAACACCCATAATGGAATAGGCAAGCCTTTTTGCTGCAAATGTTTTTCCCACTCCCGGTGCTCCCTGCAAAATAATATTCTTTTTGTTAAGAAGTAAACCTTTCAATGAATCATATTTTTCAGAAGTCATATATACTTCTGAAAGAAAGTCCTCTTTACTATAAGACTCTGCTTGTTCACTACCAATCGGATTCTCTTGATTTTCCTCACGCACCATATCCATGATAAAATCATATTCTCCTTTGGTCAGCTTAAAGAGACTTCCCTGTGGATTCATAAAATATTCCATTTTCTCCAGTTCCGGAGCATCTTTCAACAGCGTGTAATCTATCGGAGATGTTAATCCCTCTATCTTTTCAAAATACAGATTTTCGCCATCATTTTGTTTGGTAACACGACAGATTGCCACAACCTGCTTTACCGGATTTGATTCATATCCGATAATCAGATCACCTTCTCTGGCATCAAGGAAATTCTGAAAAATTCGTCTTTTATTTCCATTGTCATTGTACATCGTATAATTCTGTTCTTCGCCAACCTCAATGTCCGAAAAACTCCATATCTTCGGGTTTGCATTCAGCCACCAATAATTAACGCTGTTTTCCGATTGATCTGCATATAACTCTGTATCAGAAAAATCTACATCCTCTAACGCTTCCTTCAATTCGTCCCGCAGTTTCCAGACAAATACACCATCTTCATCAGAATTTACATTCCTGCCAACAAACAAAATTGTCCAGTATCTCTTATTGCCGTTTTTTTCTTTTACTGAAATATCACAACCTGTCATTCGCTTCGCCAATGTTGTTACACCGGTATTGTAGAAATTAGGTGTTTCTCCGTATTTGACCGAAAGTTGCTTACAGGTTGCCATTCCTCCATAATCAAGAAATCTGTACAATACTTCCCAGCTTTGCGTATTGAAAATACTCTCATCATCAAATAGTTCTCTCCAATCATCTGCGGGGATTCCAAAATCTATGTCCGCACCTATCCAGTCTTCTTTCGCCTTCTTTGTTTCATCAGCCAGATAATTTGCTATGTAAAAAGATAAATCAAAAGTGAGCATCCTGTGGCTTTCGTCTGCATAACAGTCAGAATCAAGGTTACTTTCAAATAATTCTATCAGCTCGCTATCCTGCGAAACTACTGACTGCATCTCGCTAATCAGTTTTGAATTTCCTTTAATATTCTGCTCTGTATGCCCCTTGGTTGGTGTAAAATTATTTTCCAGATAAATTCCGGTTGCCTTACATACGGTATATTTGAATATATCATATTTCTGCGGATACTTCAGACACAAATATACCGTAATCGCCATAGGACGCTGATAATGCTGATATCCCGGAGATGATCTGTCACACAAGTCCTGTGCCGAAGATTAGAACTGCAATATACGCTCTGTCACATCTTTGGATTCATCATAAAGATTGAGAAACATTGCCCGTACCGCTTCTGTATCATCCTGTGCGTACTGAATCACCATCTTTCTCGGAAAATTGTTCATAGATGCCAGTAAATTAGCAGTTTTCTCAGTTGCCTTAGCAAACATATCTGCAAAGTCATTCGCATTGATGTCCCAATGATCCTGAAACCATTTCACCGCTTCCCATTTATATTTTTCCCCCTGCCATCTTTCATCAAAAATCTTCTTATATTCCACAAGCGCATTTTGCAATTTCTCCAGAAAAAGACTTTTTTTTGCAGAAAATAAATAAAATTTCAAATTAAAGAGCTTGCAATAGTTTTTATTCAGAAGTTTTCCTTTTTAAAGTTGGTGCCAATAAAACACTTTGTAGTTCAAAATTTGGCGTTACATCATATGAAACATCTGAAATTATCCCATTATAACTGTTGTTTTCTAAAATAGCGCTTACACTCTTCTCTTTTGAACTTCCAACGCTCTCTTTTTCAACATCCGGCTCTAAAGTAGCAACAACATCTCCATTTTCATCAAAAATTAACGTACACTTTTTTACTGGAGGATTCAGGGTTTGCATTGTCGTTTGAAATTCAGAACTGGAATAATCAGCCAGCATAGCATACACTTTATTTTTTAATGCACTATCTGTATTCATTCTATATAATACATCTCCAGGAATAAAACACTCAAATCTACTATTTGAAACTCCTACATTTATCCCAAATTTATCATAAATTTCATTTACTATATTATTAACTTCCGTTGTTCCTAATTGATCACTAAACTTAGCATTCTCTTTAACTTGTTTTTCTGTACCATTAACATAATTCATAGATACATTAGATAATGCCAATAAAGTTTCTCCTATCACAATACTCATAATTCACCTCCATTTTTGTATTATCTCTCTTTATCCTTCTAAAATAAAATTCACAATATCATCAACTTTTTTGAATTGATATTTATTTATAACATCAGATGAGATTTCTTTATGATATTGATTACTAACCTCATCCAATAAATATACCAAGTACATCCTCCTGAAAGACATTTTCCTTAAATTCAAGCCATTCTATATCGTATGAGCATAACTCTTTTATGATTCTTACTGATCTATCCATTTTTCATCAACCTTTCAGATTTATTGCCCACCCATATTATAACACAGGTGGGTAATAAATTTATCTTTATTTTGCACTAATTCCACTGTCCGCATCCTTTCATTGATTATTTGGGTTAAATGTACTGTTTTTGATCAATTTATTTACTAATTCATTCCCTAAAACTGGTCAGATGACCACTTTCTAGGAACAAAAAATGGACGAAGCAAACTTTTTTACATTTACCTCGTCCGTTAATGGGTTACAATATTAACTTTTCTTACCTTAGCCCTTTACCAGCACATTATTTCCATCCTGCATATTATCTGATGCATAATGTACTTTGTTCTCCGTAATCAATTCTTCGATGCACTTTCTAAAAGTCTTTGAAGCATTACCTGAATATCCCAGTCTTTTATATAACTCATTTGCAGAAATGCTTTCTTGTTCCAGTTCATTTAATATAAGAGTTTTTATCTGGTCTTTCGTTCTTCGCTTTGGAACAGCAACAATATCTTTCGGTTCGGTTTTGCTACTGACAGCTTCCTTTTTCAAAAATGCCTCATGAATCGGAATAATCACTGAAAAGAAAGAACGTTCTTCATCCGTGAGAAGTAATGGCAGTGGTGATCCGTTTTCCTTTATTGATTTAATTGCTGTTGGAATACCGGTATTTCTACCTTCCACAAGATGCAGTTCCTTTAAGAAATCACCTATTCGTCTATTCCGATACCTTCTTGTTCTCATCTGATATTTACTAATATCCTCATCAGAAATCGACCTGTCTGGTCCCGGAGAACTTGTTATTTCAATTTTATCAGCCTCTATGCGTACTGTGACAGGCTCATGTATCTGGTACGATTTGTGATAAATTGCATTAGAAAGAAACTCTTCGATTGCTTCATAGCTATAATTTTTTACTCTTACAGCCTCTGCTTGTCCGCTAATCTTAAATACCTTTTCAGCAATCACATTGTTTTTTATATAATTCAGAGCGTTTCGTAACTGATCGTCTATCGGTCCTGTAAAGATACGTTCCTCCATTCCTTGCCCTGTTGGATCCGGAATATTAACCACCTCTATCTGACTATACGGGAAAAACGACTCTGGATGATCATTGAAAAATAAAATTCCCACATTCAGCGGCTTGTAATACTCCAACGGTCCGTCTGCTATCCTTAAATTTCTTGCCAACTGCTCTGTATCCATAGTGTCAATATCATTCAACAAGCTACTATCCACATTTTGCAGATAATTCTTTATAATTGGATATTTTAAGTCCTTCATCTCTGCTTTAGGATTTATCCTATCATCAAACGGAATATTGTGAGATAGTGACATTAACTCTTTTACATCTGTATCAGTCGCCTCTATTGTACTGGATAACTTCCGGATATAGTATATCTTTTCGCTGTTCTTTGTATCTGGTGCCTTAGGACATGCGTACGGTCTTTCGTATCCACCAGGACACCATACCAAAAGAAGTAATTTCCCATCAAAATAAACAGGCTCACTCTGAGGAATGTACACAGGTTTAAGATATTTACAGTATCTAAGCAGATCTTTTTGAATCCTATCTACTGCATCTGGAGCAATACCTGTTACTGGACGAACAAGTTTTCCATCCTTTTCTTTCGCTCCTATAACAATGTATCCACCGCCCCAGTTATCAATATCATTAGCAAATGCACTGATTGTCTTTAAAGTAGTATCTGGGTTCCAGCCTTCCTTAAACTCTATTCTCGCCCATTCCACGACATTTTCCGTTAAAAGTTTTTCAATAGTAATTGGAATTGCCATATTTTTTCTCCAATGCTTCTTACGATTTGCTTACGACTAAGCTTACGACTTAATTATAAAGTCGTAAGCAAGTCGCGTCAATTATATTGTTCCACTTTTTTAGAAAACATCATCCTCACTCGCAAAATTGTTTATCTTGCTTCTGTTTTCTGTCTTTCAATAACCTTCTTAACAAACCATTGTACCGCAATCCTGGCTGCGTCCGCTCCATCCCTGATACCAACACTTGCTCTCGCATACCCTAAGATTTCTCCTGACCTGCTATAGCCGCGTCCTCTAAGCTTAGCTTCGTGCCAGATCTGTCTTATTCCGTTTTCGTCAAGTGCTTTTAAATCTGCCGGAAATGGTGCAGATTTCAACAATTCCAAACTGAATGCACCATCTACCTTACCAAGCGCATCCTTATATTCTGGGAAATAAATCTTCATTTCCCTGTGCATACGGTTAATTGCCCGGATTCTGTCCTCATTCAGCTGATCTCTGAACATAGATAACCTGCGAAGCTCCGCATAAAGCTTCTCCGGAAGGTACGGCATCATGGATAATCTTCTCCATCTGTGTTGCTAACGTGACAGGAAGATCATCCGTTTCTGCCCACCCTAATGATGTTGTTAAATCCCCCTGTGGATCAGCGTCCACCAGAAGAACCCTTTTCCCTTGATTTGCAAGTCCTATCCCTAAATTGACCGTAGTGGTAGTCTTGCCTGTTCCTCCTTTCTGATTGGCAATAGCAATCACTTTACATTTTGACATCTCGGTCTACCTCCTCTCTTGAAAAATTTATAGCCACTCCTTTGTGTGGAATGGCTATGTACTAAAAATGGGCATGAAAAAAGCCGAATGATTCTCTTCTTTTTCTCAAACTCGTATGTTTCTTTTTAATTCACTTATATCCACGTAATTATAAATAATTACCAGACCATTTCTTT
>JAUUNJ010000157.1 GCA_030844625.1 Roseburia sp.
TGATTATCCTTATAAAAAAAAGGATGGATCTTTTGCAGGTGCAATGAAAGCATCAGATTTTGTATCTGATTTGGGAGGTGGAAACAACACTTTTGCCAGAGCGGATTTCAAATTGTATTTTGCAAATGAGGATGGCACAAAACTGAAGGAATATAAATTATCAGATGCTAATTATGGCGAGAAGACAAAAGAACAGTTCATTATTGAACAATTAATAAAAGGTCCTAAGGAAGAGGGATATATTGCCACTTTGTCACCTGAATTGAAGCTGATCAGTATTGTGACGGCAAACAATATCTGTTATGTTGACTTTGGAGAAAACTTTGCTACAGAGCAGAGCAAGGTATCAAACAATCTTGTTATTTATTCCATTGTGGATTCTTTGTCGGAATTGAATGATATTCATAAGGTTCAGATAAGTATTAACGGAGATTCAACAATAAAGTATCATGGAGATATTTCTTTGAATGAACCTTTTATCAGAAATCTGGATTTGGTAGAAACGGAAGAATAAAATTTTAGTTAATTTCATAAAACTGATTTATATCAGTTACATGACTTCGGAGGAGGAGAGCAGTTATAAAAAGACCGGTATTTATTATATTACTGGCTTTTGCACTTGGAGAGGTAATAGCTGTTTTGAAATGGAATGCTGCATGGGTGTATGCAGTGGTGCCAATAATTGTGCTTATAGGGCTGGCAGTCCGGGGCACGAATAAAAAGCAATTAGAAACAATCATCACAAAAAAGCAGGCGGAAATTTTTGTGATGATTTTTTTGTCTGCATTTTCAGGATATCTGGTCACACTAAATGCAGTTCATCAAAGAGACAGAATATATTCCATGAAAGAAGTGACAGTAGAAGTTCAGGGGACCGTCAGCAAATTGAAAGAGAGCAGTTATGGATGGATCATATATTTAGAGAAAGCCAAAATAGCGAAGAAAGAAAATAATTTAAAGGAGACAGTTGATCAGAAAAGTTTGTCGGCACAATCATCTGATAATAATTACAGCCTGATTTTGGTTTCAATCCGAAAGAAGCCGAGGATTAAAATTGGCAATGTAATAGCAGTTCAGGGAAAGCTTAAGCAGTTTGATGTGGCTCATAATCCCGGTAATTTTGATTCAAGAAAGTATTATATGTCCCTTGGAATCTATGGAAAAGTAGAAGCAGAAAAGCTTGTTGTTGTGAGTAGAACTTTTGATGGTGTCAGGGAAAATCTATACCGGTTTCGATTGGCTGTCCGGAATAAACTGCAAAATATATGCGGTGATAAATATGGTGAAGTGTGGAAGGTGTGTAATGAGAAGGCAGGAATTTTTTCATCCATATTATTGGGAGATAAAACAGAGTTAAATTCGGACATAAAAAGTCTCTATTCCATGTCCGGTATTTCCCATATTCTTGCCATAAGTGGTCTGCATATAAGCTTTATTGGTATGTTGGTTTATTCCCTTCTGAGAAAAAGATTTAGATTTGGATTTTCAGCTTCCGCATCAATAGTTATTGTAGTTGGGTTTGGAATCATGTCAGGGATGGGTATTGCTACAATCAGAGCAATGGTTATGTTTGGGCTGCGGTTACTGGGAGAAGTCTTAGGAAGAACCTATGATAATCTGACAGCCGTATCGACAGCGGGAATAATACTTATGATGTGGAATCCCTTTGTGATTTTTAATTCAGGATTTCAGATGTCCTTTGGAGCAATTATTGCCATTGTGTTAATTTTCCCTGTGATACAGAATATTTTACAACTTGAGCCTGTTATTTTAAGAGGGATGGTAGTTAATAAAAAAAATATATATGAAGAAGACAGGCGTTTGTTAAAAATCAGAGCAGTAAAAAACAAGGCGCTGAATGCTGTACTGTTTAGCTTCAATGTAAGTTTGGTTATGAATCCGATTATAGCGTATCATTATTTCCAACTGCCAACATACTCATTTCTGTTAAACACAATTGTTGTACCTTTAATGAGTATAGTGATTATATCAGGGTTACTAGGAAGCATAGTGTCATTTATTCATATATTGGCAGGGCAATTATGTATACTTCCCGGATGTGCTGTTCTGGAACTATATAGCAGACTTTGTCTATTGATTAATAAGTTGCCATTTTCTAATATAATAGTAGGGGAGCCGTCTTTAGAAACAATTTTCGTTTACTATGTAATTTTGGGATTATTTCTGTTAATAGCCAATACAATACGGAATCATAGCGTTTTGAAACAGAAACAGCAAGATAGGAAGATTGAAAAAAATGGAAAAATTATAGAGAGTAAATTGGTGATAGGGAAACGAAAGAAAAAGTTAAATAGAAAATTTATATTTGCAATGATTTGTCTGATTTTTGTATTAAATACTATTATTTATATGCCGGGCGATTCCCTCCACTCTTTAATTTTTACTTCGAAAGATCTGCAAATAACATTTTTGGATGTGGGACAGGGCGATGGAATTTTTATGCGCACCAATAATGGAGTTACTATAACTGTGGATGGTGGGAGCACCTCTGTGGATGATGTTGGACAGTACAGAATAATTCCCTTTTTGAAATCTCAGGCTATAAGAAAAATAGATTATGCAATAATGACCCATGCAGATTATGATCATATAAGTGGATTAATAGAGATGATGAAAGAGTCAGACAACAATGGAGTAAAAGTGAAAAACCTTGTACTTCCTGAGATCAGATTAAAGGATGAACCCTATTATCAAATGATTCAGACAGCTCATGAGCATGGTGTTGGTGTTCTGTATATAACCAGAGGGGATTGTATGAGAATCGGAAATGTGGAATTAAAATGTATATACCCCTCTGTATGGACAGCGGCAGAAGACAGAAATGATTATTCTACCGTGTTAGGTGTTAAATATGGTCAGTTCTCCATGCTGCTGACAGGAGATATTTCAACAGAACCGGAACAGGGACTGCAGGAAATGCTGGATGATCATTATACAATATTAAAGGTGGCACATCATGGCTCAAAATATTCTACTTCAAGTGAGTTTTTACAATGGATCAATCCTGACTATAGTGTTATTTCTGTTGGGGAACATAATATGTATGGGCATCCCGGCAGTGAGACCCTGAAACGGTTAGAGCAGATTGAAACCCAAATTTTACGGACGGATGAAAGCGGAGGAATCGCAGTATATACAGATGGAGAAGGGATAAGTATTAATCCATTTATAAAATAAAAGTCAAAAATCATATTAAGGAAGATAAGATTGCCATGTAACCTTTTTAATGTTAAAATTTAATTTGTGGAAAGCCTGATATAGGTGACAGATTTAATTAATATTTATTAAAGGATATAGTTGAACGTGAAAACATTAGCAGCAGATATTAAAAGCAGACAATTTAAAAATGCATATCTTATTTGCGGTGAGGAAGAGTACTTAAAACTTAATTACAAAAATCAGTTGATTAAGGCAATTGCCGGTGATGATACAATGAATCTCGGACTCTATGAGGGAAAGAATATTGATATTAGTGAAGTGATTGACAGTGCAGAGACCTTTCCCTTTTTTTCAGAACACAGACTGATTGTAATGGACAATACAGGGCTGTTTAAAAGTGGAGGGGAAGAATTAGCAGAGTACATGAAAAAAATTCCCGAGACCACGGTATTTCTTTTTGTAGAAAGTGACGTAGATAAGAGAAGCAAGATGTATAAGGCTGTGAAATCGGCAGGATACATATGTGAGATTAACCGCCAGACAGAGCAGGATATCGCAATATGGGCTGCACGGATTTTTGACCATGATGGAAAGAAAATTACAAAGGCAAATATGTCCTATTTGATTGCCAATGTGGGAACAGATATGGAAATCCTTTCAAGAGAGATTGAAAAATTAATCAGTTATACCCTCGATCAAAATGTGATTTCCAAAGAAGATATAGATGCCGTGTGTATAAAACAGCTAAATGTGAGGATTTTTGATATGATAGATGCCATTTCTGCTAAGAATCAGAAAAAAACATTGGATTGTTATTATGAACTGATTGCAGAGAAAGAACCTCCTATGCGTATTTTGTATATGCTCAGCAGACAATTTAATCTGATGCTTCAGGCAAAGGATTTGTCAGGCAGGGGAATGCATAAGGATCAGATTGCAGCTACAATGGGAGTGCAGGGATTTATTGCAGGAAAATGTATGAATCAAAGCAGAAACTTTACAATGGCAGATTTAAAAATGGGACTTGCTGAAAGTGTAAAAACAGAAGAGATGATAAAGTCCGGAACCATGGATGAAAACATTGGAGTGGAAATGCTGCTGGTAAAGTATAGTCGGAAAAAATAAACAAAATAATTAATAAAACGCCGGTTTCATTATGAAACCGGCGTTTTATTATAAGCATAACCTAAACAACAATTATGCTATTGTGTTAACTAACTTTGTTAATCTTGAAACTTTTCTAGCAACGTTATTCTTATGGTAGATACCCTTTGTACCAGCCATTTCGATAAGTTTAATTGCTGCAGTTAATGCTGTAGCAGCAGCTTCCTTATCGTTCGCTGCAACAGCAGCTTCTACCTTCTTGATTGCTGTTTTAACAGCTGACTTTGCTGATTTGTTTCTTTCATACTTAGTCTGATTAACTAAAATTCTTTTCTTTGCTGACTTAATGTTAGCCATTTTGTCCACCTCCGTGAAAAATCTGTTTGTGATTTCCGTTGAGAGAGATTGGAAATCAAGTTTCACCATCTGCGCCTCTGGAAATGCGGACGTCTGGCGCAGACATCAAAAAACATTTTAGTAGAATAAATGAATAATGTCAATATTTTTTATAGAAATATTAATATTTCTTTTCATAAAAATTATTTTTAATAATATTTCTTTTCCAAATTTATATTTTGTTGACCATAAGAGTCTTCTTTATCATATTCTATATCGGCATAACTATCTTTCTTTACATATAATTCTGTCTGGTGATATTGAATAAGAGCTTCTTTATCTATTTGTTCAAGGCTTTGTGGTAAATAGATTTTTTCTAAATTGTTGCATCTTCCGAATGCGTATTGCTCCAATACCTTTAAGCCTTCTTTTAAATTAATCTCTTTTAATCCATGACAATACTTAAATGCGGCTTTTCTGACTTCTTCCAGTCCTTCGTTAAATGTTATTTCTTCCAGGTTCTCATCTCCGCCAAAGGCATTCTCACCTATAATTTTTACGGAGGATCCCAAAGATACTTTATTTAATGCCTTACAAGACTGAAATGCAGCATCACCAATTCGGGTTACTTTATCAGGAATAATAATTTCCGTCAAGTTACTGCACATTGCAAAACAACTGTCAGGTACTTCTTCCAATCCTTCCGGTAAAGTAACTTTTGTCAGATTTGTACATCCTGCAAATGCATATATACATAGTACAATTTCATTTCCTTCAAATTGAATTTCTTTTACTACAGTATTTTCATAAAGACCATCAGATATTTCAGTACACTTTGCTGGTATTATCAATTTCTCCTGCTGTTTCCCTTCATCTGTTAAACCCATTATCTGAGTGCCGTTCCATTTAAAATAATTGTCAGTGCCAGCCTGTTCAGAAGTGTCTGCATTGTTATTCTTACTCTGGTTTTCATTGTTGCTGTCTCCGCAAGCTGTTAATGTCAGAACCATTATACCTATTAGTAAATATGTTAATATTTTTTCTTTCATAGTGTTTTATACTCCTCTTCTTAAGTGTAATAAGTCTGAATTATAATTTTTAAATTCAAAAAATATATATAATATTTTGATTTTTTTGTCAATGGCAAAAATAGTTATATAGGGATGGTGTCCACAAGTGGTTTAAAATTAGAAAATAGAAAAACTTATTTTAGTTTTTATCCATAAAATAATCAAGGATGCGTATACTATACCTTATCAAAAAAGCTTGGAGGTGTAGTTGTGGAAGGCGTAAATATTTATACAGATCTGGCATTAGAAGAGAGAGAACGTTTTAAAAGAAATGTTGAAATAGAGGGAGTAAAAATAGAAAAGAAGTATAGCGATAATCTGGATATGACCACTACAGTGGTGGAAATTTTTAATGAAGAGGGCTCTAACGCAATGGGAAAGCCGGAAGGCAGCTATATTACAATGGAAACAAGGCTCTTAAAAAATGCAGAGGAAAGTACGCGAAAAACAATAGCAGGGCATTTAAGTAATCACCTTAGTCAGATGGTTAAGGACATAAATGTAAAAAATGTATTAATAGTCGGGCTGGGAAATTCCCAGGCAACCCCGGATGCCCTTGGACCCAAAACTGCCGAAGGAATATTGACAGGAAATAATATATATTGTGTATCACCG
>JAUUNJ010000158.1 GCA_030844625.1 Roseburia sp.
TGCCGGAGCGTGCAGAAGATTTATAATTACCCTGATTGGTGCAGGTGGACTAGGAATTGCAGCAATTCTTGTAATCAGTGCTCTGGCAGGAAAAAGTTTTCGAATATCAAGGATTCTTGTATGGCTGCATCCTGAGGAATATGCCGATTCGGGTGGATATCAGGTATTACAGGGATTATATGCAATAGGTTCAGGAGGACTTTTTGGAAAAGGACTTGGAAATAGTGCCCAAAAGCTTGGATTTGTTCCGGAAGCAGCCAATGATATGATCTTTTCCATTGTCTGTGAGGAACTGGGAATATTTGGAGCTCTGTGCGTAATCTTTTTGTTTATATTTATGATTAGAAGAATGAGAGTGATAGCAAGCAACGCTTCCGATTTATATGGCTCTATGCTTGTGGTGGGAGTGCTGGCACATATATCAATTCAGGCAGTTTTAAATATAGCAGTGGTGACAAACAGCATTCCAAACACGGGGGTATCGCTGCCATTTATCAGTTACGGAGGAACATCCCTTGCATTTCTTATGGTAGAAATAGGAATTGTATTATCGGTATCCGGAAGAATCAAACGGATCAGATAATTTACATACAGGAGAAGTTTATGAGACGTAAAAGAAAGAGAAAATTAAAAAAGCAATTTAAAATTCTGTTTATAACTGTTCCTGTAGTGGCAGCAGTAATAGCATTGATTATTTTCGCTTTTCAACTGAAAACAGTGAAAGTATCTTTTGATCTGAATCAGTTTACCGAATCAGAAGTACGGGCATATATGAATGCAAAAAAAATAGATAACACATTGATTTTCTGGTTGAAGAATAAAATTGGAAAAAGCGAGAGAATGGATATGTTTGAGGAGTATTCCGTAAAAATGAATTCTCCGTTTAAAGTAACAATTACTGCATATGAAAAGAAACTGAAAGGATATATCGAAAACAATAAAATATATTATTATTTTGATGATACGGGACGCATCCTTAAAAGTTCCACAGAAAAAATAGATAATGTCCCTAAAGTTACAGGATTAGAATATGATAAACTGGTATTATATGAAAAAATATATGTAAAAAATAAAGATGCTCTGAATATATTGCTGAAAGTCAGCAGTGCTATAGAGGAATATAATTATAAAGTAAAAAAAATAAAAATATCAGACAAACTGGAAACCACTTTGTATATTAAGAAGGTACAGGTTCAGATGGGAAAGGAAAGTAATCTTGACAAAAAGCTGAAGAAATTAAATGACATATATGATGATGTTATTAAATTGAGTGGAGTGTTGAACATGAAACGACTGAGTGTGGATGGAAGCTATACATTGAAACGGACTGAAAAGACAAATAAATCTGATAAGAAAAAATAATAAAGAAAAATATGTGAATATTTATAACAGATACCATTGAAAAAGTTTGCGGAATGACTTTTTTTTAACAATTTATTAATTTGGTGTTGATATTTTTGCCAAAGAATTATATTATATATGTATGTGTGGATAATTATGTCCGTATATACAGAATGATAGAAATATAATTAAGTGATTTCAATCATTATTGCGGCATTTGCCAATAGAGTAAGCAAATATTCATTTTGGCGTTTTGTTGGCAGAAATTAAATTAAAGTGGAAACAAAGGAGGATGAACTCTTGTTAGAAATTACTACAAACGAAAGTGAAGCAGTAGCAAAAATTATTGTTGTAGGTGTTGGTGGTGCAGGCAACAACGCCGTAAATAGAATGATAGATGAAAACATCGGTGGTGTTGAGTTTATATCTGTTAACTCAGATGCGCAGGTGCTTAAGAGAAGTAAGGCACCTACAACATTACAGATTGGTGAGAAAATTACAAAAGGTCTTGGTGCCGGAGCTAAGCCGGAGGTTGGCGAGGCTGCAGCAGAAGAGAATGTAGAAGAAATTGCAC
Source organism: Roseburia sp. (assembly GCA_030844625.1). Taxonomy (GTDB): domain Bacteria; phylum Bacillota; class Clostridia; order Lachnospirales; family Lachnospiraceae; genus Eubacterium_G. Next base: position 1,916 of record JAUUNJ010000158.1, read on the forward strand.
AGTTACTGAAAGGTGCTGACATGGTATTTGTAACATGCGGTATGGGAGGAGGAACCGGTACAGGTGCTGCTCCGGTTGTTGCCCGTGTTGCCAAAGAACAGGGTGCTCTTACAGTAGGTGTTGTCACAAAACCTTTCAGATTTGAAGCTAAGACACGTATGAACAATGCCACTTCAGGTATTGAAAGACTAAAAGAAAATGTTGATACATTGATTGTTATCCCTAATGATAAGTTGCTTGAAATTGTGGACAAGAGAACAACAATGCCGGAAGCGTTAAAGAAGGCTGATGAAGTATTACAGCAGTCAGTTCAGGGTATTACAGATCTGATTAATGTTCCGTCATTAATTAACCTGGACTTTGCTGACGTACAGACAGTTATGAGAGACGCAGGTATTGCACACATCGGTATTGGTGAAGCAAGCGGTGATGAAAAAGCTTCTGAAGCAGTTCAGCAGGCTGTCACATCTCCACTTCTTGAGACAACAATCAATGGTGCGAAGAATGTTATTATTAATATTACAGGTGATGTCAGTCTTTTCGAAGCGAACGAAGCAGCAAGTTACGTACAGGAACTTGCCGGTGAAGATGCTAATATTATTTTTGGTGTAAGATATGAAGATACATATCCGGATGAGTGCTCAATTACAGTTATGGCTACAGGAATTGGTCAGCCGGCTGAAAAGGCAGCTCCATTTGGATTTGGCGGTGCCGCAAAGAAGTCATTCAGCTTTAATGCAACACCATCATCAGCAACACCTAAGACAGACTATACAAGAAATGCTTCTACAGCACCTCACAGTTCCGTAGAAGAAAAAGCAATTAAGATTCCTGATTTCTTGCAGAATAAATAATCAAAATGTTTTTATTGGCGACTCGGTTATTCCGAGTCGCTTTTTATGTGAAAAATATTATTTGTAAGGATAAACCCTCCTTTATTGGAAAAATTGATTTTTAGGACTAGGGTAGATGCTGCCACCAATATTCCAGAATCATGTCGAGAAGTTTTTGTATAAGATGTCCCTGCTTCGACAGACTTTTTCCGGTCATATCTCTATAATAAAATTCATAAGGAGGAGGCAATGATTCAGAACATATATATTGATGTTTATTTTGGCCTTAACTTCCTTATGGATTTTGTTGTTTTGCTAATAACAAGAATTGTCATAAAAAGTAACAGAAGTATATTCCGGGTGACAATGTCAGCAGGTTTTGGAGCGCTATACGCTGTGATGATTCTTGTGTTTCAGATCAGCGCCATTGCATCACTGCTATGTACATATATTGTTGTGGCAGAATTGATGACTCTGCTGGCATTTGGCAGGGCAAATTTAAGAAACAGCATTAAAAATATTCTTATACTATATTTTGTGACGTTTGTTACAAGCGGAATCATTAACGCATTTTATTACGGTACAGGTTTTAAGAAAAATATTGTTGAACTGGCAAATGCTGATACCTTTGGAAACATAAGTATCAGTTTTATTTTGTGCATTTCGGTAATAATGGTGACTACTGCAATGGCGGTGGCAGAAAGAATCCGGGCAGGAATAAAAAGGTCAGATAATATTTTTCAAGTACAGATTACGGCTGGCAGTAAAAAAGTAAGTGTAGTAGCTTTGCGTGATACAGGAAACAGCCTGATAGAACCGATGACAAAAAAACCGGTATCTGTAATAGAAGAGGACAGTTTAAAACCATTGGATATGGAAAGTCTGAGATATCTTGTGATTCCTTATAACAGTGTGGGAAAAAGCCATGGACTGATGAAAGGGTTTATTGCCGACAGACTGGAAATAAATGGAAAGATAATAGAGAATGCTGTGATAGGAATTCATGAGGGAAGGTTAAGTCAGGATAAAAAATATGAAATGATATTGCATCCAAGTATAATTGAGAACAAGGAGAACTAAATGATTTTTGAAACAATTAAAACAGGAAAAGTAAATCTTAAGAGACTTCCCATACTGAAAGGGATTTTAGTGCCAAATGAAGGGGATCTGCATTATATCGGAGGAAATGATGTTCTGCCTCCACCTCTTGAAAGCGAAGAGGAAGCGGAATGCATAAGTAAACTGGTAAAGGAAAAAGACAGCAGTGCCAGATCAAAACTGATTGAACATAATCTTCGTTTAGTAGTATACATAGCAAAAAAATTCGATAATACAGGAGTGGGGGTTGAAGATTTAATATCCATTGGAACCATCGGACTGATAAAAGGAATCAATACGTTTAATCCGGAAAAGAATATAAAGCTGGCTACTTATGCATCCAGGTGTATTGAAAATGAAATTTTAATGTATCTTAGAAAAAATAATAAGACAAAACTAGAAGTGTCTATAGATGAACCGTTAAATGTGGACTGGGATGGAAATGAACTGTTACTTTCAGATATTTTAGGCACCGATGAAGATGTGATATCAAAGGGAATAGAGACAGAAGTTGAAAAGAAACTTCTGTATAAAGCAATTGAAAAATTGAATCAAAGGGAAAAGATAATAGTGGAGATGAGATATGGTCTGAATAATAAGGAGGGAGAGGAAATGACGCAAAAAGAGGTGGCAGACACTTTGGGAATTTCCCAATCATACATATCCCGTCTTGAAAAGAAAATAATAAAAAGATTAAGACGGGAAATTGTAAAATTCGAATAAAATAAAAATACATAGTCATAAAAGTATAAAGAGCCATAAAACTGGAAATTATATCTTAATGAAACATTAATGAATGGTGGGGAAAAGATATGGCTCTTTTTAAAGTTGAAATATGCGGAGTAAATACTGCCAAATTACCATTACTTTCAGAGGAAGAAAAAAAAGAACTGTTTAAAGAGATAAAAAAAGGAAACAAACAGGCACGTGAGACCTATATCAGAGGCAATCTGAGACTGGTGTTAAGTATACTTCAAAGATTTTCCAACAGTAATGAAAATGTGGATGATCTGTTCCAGATCGGGTGTATCGGATTAATAAAAGCGGTGGATAATTTTGATGATACCCTGAATGTGAAATTTTCTACTTATGCTGTGCCGATGATTTCCGGTGAATTAAAAAGATTTTTAAGAGACAATGCGGCAATCAGAGTCAGCCGTTCTATAAAAGATATCGCGTATAAGGCAATATACTGTAAGGAAAACATTATGAAAACAACGCACATGGAACCTACAGTCAATGAAATTGCAGAGAAAATCGGCGTAACACCCGAAGAAGTAGTTTATGCACTTGATGCAATTCAAAGTCCTGTGTCGCTGTATGATCCGGTGTATGATCAGGGCGGAGATACGCTGTATGTAATGGACCAGATTAGTGATAAAAAAAATAAAGAAGAAAAATGGGTTGAGAATATTGTGTTGAATGAAGCACTCAATGGTCTCTCTGACAGGGAGAGAAAAATAATTGACATGAGATTCTTCAATGGAAAAACCCAGATGGAGATTGCAGATGAAATAGGGATTTCTCAGGCACAGGTAAGCCGTCTGGAAAAAAGCGCCCTAAAAAGTATGAAAAACTATATGAAATTATGAACGTCTGAGCATAGAATAATAAAAACGGTAAAATTTATGCGCATAGATGAATTAAAAAGGAAAGAAGTAATTAATAGCTGTACATGTAAAATTTTGGGCTGTGCTGATGATATTGAATTTGACATATGTACGGGATGTATAAAAGCCATTATTGTTCCAGGACCGGGAAAATGGTGTGGGTTGATATGCAGTGAATTTGAGTTTGTCATACCGTTCCAATGTATAACGCAGGTAGGTCCTGATATTATTCTTGTGAAAGTCAATGAGGAGGAGGTAAAGCGTAAGATTAAAATAGTTTAAATACCTTGACCAAAATATAATTATTCTCTATAATCATGTTATGTGAACTTGTTCGGGACTGTACAAAATCCGGGGGTTTATTGTGCAGGCTGAACGGTAATGTTAGAAGTCGAAGAATAATTATTGTTGGAGGTAAGCCCCATGAAGTGTCCTTATTGTGGAGATGAAAGTATAAAGGTTATTGATTCTAGACCGGCGGAAGAAAATAATGCCATAAGGAGAAGACGCCAATGTGAGAAATGCAAGAAAAGGTTTACCACTTATGAGAAGGTAGAATCCATACCGCTCATCGTAATAAAAAAGGGAAATATCAGAGAATCATATGATCGTGGAAAGATTGAAGCGGGTATACTGAGATCCTGTCATAAACGGCCTGTATCTTATGATCAGATTGTTGCAGCAGTGGAAGATGTGGAAAATGCAATTTTTAACATGGAACAGAAAGAGATATCCAGTCAGGTGATTGGTGAACTTGTAATGGAGCGGTTAAAAGAATTAGATCAGGTGGCGTATGTAAGATT
>JAUUNJ010000159.1 GCA_030844625.1 Roseburia sp.
GTCTTTGAGGCTACAAGAGGGAAGAAAAAGTCAGAAGCTTTTTATGAATTAAAAAAAATTGCTTATAAAACTTTGAAAAAAGATATAGGTTCTATCGAAGATTTTTCCTACAGTAGTAAGAAAAAAGAAATTAAGGATCTACTTTTACTGTTTAATCTCGTTACTTTGATTAATAAGAGTGAAAAACAATATCGATTTCCTTTTGATATTTATAAGAAAGAGAAATGGGATATCGAGCATATTCATGCTACGGCTGATGAGACTGCTGAGGCTGATGATAGTCTAGCTAATTTAACCTTGCTAGACTCTAATACGAATCGCTCTTATGGAAATAGCCCATTTGACCAAAAGCGTAGAATTATTCTTGAGGTTGATGCGGAAGGAAAATTTGTACCTGTTTGTACGCGCAATGTGTTCTTGAAAGTCTATAGCAATGAGGTAGATGGATTTGACGACTGGACTGATAAGGATAAAGACAGTTATATTCAAGCGATAAAACAGGAATTCAACCAATTTTTTGGAGATTATGAGGAGTAGTCATGCAAGAGATTAATGTAAAATATAACTTAAAATCATTGTTAGAAAATTATCGAGTCGTAATTCCATTGATTCAGCGAGACTATGCACAAGGAAGAAAGGATAAAAGAACCACAGAAGTTCGAAAAAAATTACTCCAGGATATAAATACTGCCTTACTTGACACAAACGTTGGACCACTCGATTTGAATTTTATTTATGGAAAATCAATTAATGGGAAGTTTATTCCATTAGATGGGCAACAACGTCTGACAACCTTATTTCTGGTTTATCTTTTTGCCTATAGAGATAATGACGAGTGTGACTTTCTAGGTAATTTTTCTTATAAAACTAGAAAGTCTTCTACACAATTTTTCAAGAGTCTATTTGAGAACAGAAAGAATATCTTTACAGAAACAGAAAGTTCTTCAGAAATCATAACAGATCAGCCATGGTTTGCAGATTCATGGCAGTTAGATCCAACTGTACAAGGTGCCTTGAAAACACTAGATGACATTTCTGATTCTTTTGATTATGGGTTTGATTATGTTTCAGTTTTATCAGATTCTAATAACCAAAAACTTGTCTTCAATTTTCTAGATATTGATAAACTTGGTTCAGAAGATGAGCTCTATATCAAACTGAATTCTAGAGGGCGCCCATTAACTGACTTTGAAAATTTTAAAGCAAGATTAATTGATAGAATAAAGAAAATAGATAGTCATTTAGAAAGGGAATTTTCCCAAAATATTGATACAAAATGGACTGATGTTATTTGGAATATTGATAAAAATGCCTTTGACACCAACTTTTTAAATTTATTTGAAATTGTGCTTATCAATAATTTAGATAGCCTTGATTATTCTAAACGCGACAATTGGACTCTTGAAATCGACTTTGAAACTGTAGAAATAAGTCATATAAAAATAATTGTATCTGTTCTTGACTTTCTCTCTCAGAATAAAGTGCCTGAGGTTTCATCTATCTTAGAAGGTTCAATAGTCGACAAAAAACTGAAGGATAGGGTTTATTTTCACGTTATTTCAACATTCTTAGAACATCACGGTGATTCATTAGATACTAGCTATAAAAATTGGTATCGTATCTTTAGGAACTTGATTAATAACTCAGTTATAGATTCTCAAGAGTCATATGAACGGGCAATCAAGGGGATTAATGAACAAATCGAACATACTTCAGACCTGCTAGAATATCTAGCCGAGGGAAATAGAATTAATGGTTTCAGTATTGACCAAGTTGACGAAGAGATTGAAAAAGCTAAATTGATAACTGCAGATGATTCCTATAGAGAGATTATAGAAGTTGCTGAAAATCATCCCTATTTTGATGGTCAGATTCGAAGTTGCTTTTACTTCGAAGCGGATGATTTGCCAAGCAGAAAGATTGATGTTATTTCAATCTATTGGAATAAAATATCAAAAATGTTTACTGAAACAAAGCCTGAAGAAGGTCTATTAATGCGGGCAGCTTTGCTAGCTCTAGGAGACTATACAATGACTACAGCTAATAATTATAAAACGCTGTATCAGGATAATTCAAATGAGTCTTCTGGGTCTGCACCAAGCCTCAAAAGTTTATTTTCATCTCGAAATGAGTATGTCAAAAAACTACTTGATGAACTCGATATGAACAAGCCGCTAGATGTTGAGTATCGTCGTATTATCCAAGAAAATATTAGTAATATAGCTCCTCAAGAATGGCGTTATGCCTTCATTGCTTACTATGAAACCATGTTTAGTAAAATGACTCCTTCACAATATAGAATGAAATCTCCGTTCTGGCTTAATCGTTCAGAGGAGATGTTGTTAATTCCCAATAAGAGCTCTAGTGCTAAAAATTATGATATTCATTTGATAGCACTAGAAGAAAAACTAAAGGAATTAGGAATACAATCTTGTTATGAAAGTGAGAAAGGGATTGAAAGTACCAATAGGATACTCTATATAAATGAAGTATATGAAGTCAGATTTCGAGGAAATCATTTTAGCCTTAATTTAATAGGTGGCGAAGAAGCAGAGGAAGAACATTTTGATTCTACGCTATCATTTTTGGATATAGCAGAATACTTGAATAATAAATTGCACTAATATTATCACAAAGGCTAGTGAAATTCACACTGGCCTTTGTGTATTAAATCTCTATTTTTATTGTAAGCTAGTACAAAAAAGACTAGATATTATTACGAACAGAATTAGGATAATTTTTCAATTTTCAAAGGGACTTTGAGTTTTTTAGATAAGTATTGAAAGTAAAAGCATACTAACGTAGAGGATAATGATATTATATTCTATAAGTTATAATCAAGCATGAGGTCGAATAATGAAAGAAGAAAATAATTTGCAAGGGAAAACCAGTCGTCTTTTATATTTTATGTCTGAATTGGAAAAGGGGCATAAGGTTAATAAAACTGATTACCTTAAACGTTTTAATATCGCCGAGCGAACCTTTAAAGATGATTTAAGGGAATTAAAGGAAAATCTAAAAGTACTTAGAGATGATATGAAAATAAAGTATTCTCGACTTGCAGGAACCTATGAGGCAGAATATAACCATGGTTATGGTAACTTAAAGTACAACCAGGCCGTCATCTTGTCTAAGATTCTTTTAGAAAGTAGAGCACTACGTGTTGAGGAAGTTAGAGAAATCATTGATACTTTTGTAGAGAGAGCTGTTGATGATAGGGAACGTCAGCGTATTAGAAACTTTACGGAACGGGAACTAGAGGAGTATAAGGAATTATCGATTTACAGGGACAATAAGAGTAAATCTATCTTACCTCATCTATCCGCTATTTTTGACGCAATTGAAAATCAGAAGCCTCTTTCTTTTAAGTATACGAAATACCAAGGAAAGGATGCCGATTATGATGTGTTACCGGTCTCGATTATGTTTAATGATCATTATTTTTATTGTATGGCATATAAAGTTGAAGAAAAGGATGGAAGATTAAGAATAGATACAAGGAGTCTTCGTAATTTCAGACTGGATCGTTTTAAAACTGTTCATCGTTCGAAGTATAATACAGAACTAATATTAAGTTCTGAGGAATTAACTCAAATTTTGTCAGATAGTGATGTTCGTTATTATACTTTCTTGATGTTTTCAGATACGGAAAAATTTCGGATTAGATTCAGATATGTTGGTCAGTTTTGGGAAGTACTTGAAGATGATGTCCCTGCACTTAAAGTTATCGAGAAAGATACAAGGAGTACAGTTCCTAGGGTAATATATGAAATTGAAACCTATGGCAGAGATAGTTTTCAACGTTATATTGATCGATTTAATGGGGTATTTACTATACTTGAACTAGAAAAAATAAATAAGTAAAATTGACACTTTTTTTTAATAGCATTTCACAAAAAAACAGAAGTACGTTTTATACGTACTTTTTTTGTTGTATTGTTTGAAAGTATAAAACAGATGGACAATGATGTGTTTAAGGTACTTGTATTGTGTGTTTCTGGTGATAAAATATAGTTATAAAGAAATAATGCAAAACAAAAGTACAGCATTTATTACCAAAAGGAGGAAAGCAAAATGTCTAAAATTAGAAAGATAATCTATAAAAACAAAATGAAACTTATGAAGAACAGACACTCAACAAAAGGTGTTTACTGTCATGGAGCTAAAAAAAATAAAATAGTTTATGAGACTAATGCCAAAGCACTTCGTGCAGTCATGTTGTGTGAGGATCAAACCATTCGTACTTATTATTGTCATTATTGTGCAGGATTTCATACAACCTCAAGACCTGAACATGATGAATTAGATGATTTGTATATGTTTGCGAGAGCATATGTTTGTTAATGGTTAACACTAATAATGAACATAAACAAGGAAAACTCATCTTTTCAGAGTGAAGTGTTGAAATCCATTCATTAGTTGAGAACTAAGAAAATTTATTTTAGAGGGAGAGTAATTATCATGAATCTTATCATATTTTTCGCTACAATTGATGTATTAACTTTTATGGCTTTGGGAATTCTTTTTTCTATGAAATTAAGAGAAACTCGACGGATTAAAGAGATTGAAAAAGAAATCGAAAAGTTTGAAGCTCGAAGAAAGATATATTTAGCCATTTTGGAAGATGACGAGGATGCATTGTTAGCCATTATGAAGAATGACAAAGAGTTATTGTTAGATGTGATAAATGAACTTAGTGTGTAAAGTAGGGATTTATACTTACAGCACTCAAAAAAGGAATTATTTCCAATTCTTTTTAGATTGTCTATCATTAAGTCACCATATGGTGGCTTTTTTGTACCTTATAATCTATCTAAACATTCACAAGCAAGAATGAGAGAAGTTGAAATGAGCCTCTACAGGAATATGTAGAGGCTTTGATGAATTATTGAATTGTGTCATTTTGTTTAGTGAATTAGACGGGTGGTTTTGATTTTTTCAAGTATCAAAACTATTTTCTCTTTTTCGAGAATAACACTTGGTTTCCTTTTTTAACTGCTTTATAATAGAGTAATACTAAGGTCTTCTGCTGTGATAAAGAAGGCAGATTTTAGGAGATGAGAAATTGGCTTTTTGTGTTTAGAGGACACGGTTTGTTGATTTTTTACTGTAGGAGATAGATATGGCAATGATAGAAGTGAAACATCTTCAGAAAAATTTTGTGAAGACAGTCAAGGAACCGGGGTTGAAGGGGGCTTTGCGTTCCTTTATTCATCCTGAAAAGCAGACCTTTGAAGCGGTCAAGGATTTGACCTTTGAGGTGCCCAAGGGGCAGATTCTAGGTTTTATCGGGGCAAATGGTGCTGGGAAGTCGACAACCATTAAAATGCTGACAGGAATTTTGAAACCGACATCTGGTTTTTGTCGGATTAATGGCAAGATTCCACAGGATAATCGCCAGGATTATGTCAAGGATATTGGGGTTGTTTTTGGACAACGAACTCAGCTATGGTGGGACTTGGCCCTGCAAGAGACTTACACGGTTTTGAAGGAGATTTACGATGTCCCAGATTCGCTCTTCCACAAGCGCATGGATTTTTTGAATGAAGTCTTGGATTTGAAGGACTTTATCAAGGATCCCGTGCGGACTCTTTCACTAGGTCAACGGATGCGGGCGGATATTGCGGCTTCCTTGCTTCACAATCCCAAAGTTCTCTTTTTAGATGAACCGACTATTGGTTTGGATGTGTCGGTCAAGGACAACATTCGTCGGGCCATTACCCAGATTAATCAGGAGGAAGAGACAACTATTCTCTTGACTACTCATGATTTGAGTGATATTGAGCAACTCTGTGATCGGATTTTTATGATTGATAAGGGGCAAGAGATTTTTGATGGAACGGTTAGCCAGCTCAAGGAAACCTTTGGCAAGATGAAGACTCTCTCCTTTGAACTGGTACCAGGTCAAGGTCATTTTGTCTCTCATTATGAAGGCTTACCTGATATGTCCATTGATAGACAAGGAAATACTCTCAATATTGAATTCGATAGTTCCCGCTACCAGTCGGCCGATATTATCAAGCAAACCTTATCTGATTTTGAGGTCCGTGATTTGAAGATGGTAGATACGGATATTGAAGATATTATCCGTCGCTTCTATCGAAAGGAGCTCTAAGATGGTCAAATTGTGGAGACGTTATAAACCCTTTATCAATGCAGGGATTCAGGAGTTGATTACCTATCGAGTCAACTTTATTCTCTATCGGATTGGCGATGTCATGGG
>JAUUNJ010000160.1 GCA_030844625.1 Roseburia sp.
GGTCCTATAGTGTTGACGCGGTCGCAAAGTGTAAGGGTGATGATCTGACAGCCCATTTTATGAGTTATTCTTCAAAAGTTAATGTGCCAAGGATTGTGTCAGGTAAAATGCCGGAGGATGACAGCCAGTGTATTATTGACGCAGATTTTGCAGAGGAGTATGGTGTAAAAACAGGCGATGTAATCACTGTGGAAAATAAAAATATCATTGGACAAAAATATCAGGTGGTGGGATTTTTTACTCTTGGAAATTATCTCACAAATAACAAAGGTTCCAGCACTGTTGGAACGGGAAACATAAATCTGAACGTGATTTTGAATGACAGCCAGTTCGACATGGATTGTTATACGGATATTTATGTTACAGTAAAGGGCGCAAAGGAATTAGACAGCTATAGTGATGAGTACGATAACCTTGTAGAGCAGGTCTTGGAGAGAATAGAAGACGAAATTGCAGAGGAACGGGAGAAAATCAGATATAATGAAGTTGTTGAAGAACCCAAGAGGGAATTAGAGTCAGCACAGAGTGCTCTGGATGAGAAAAAAGAAGATTATGCAGAAGGCATTAAAAAACTGAAGAAAGCAGAAAATAATATAGAGAAACAAAGTAAAAAAATAAAGGCGGCAGAAAAACAGATATCAGATAATGAGTTGAAACTAAAAAAGGCTGATGCTGAGTACAAGGATGGATTTCAAAAATATAGTAAAGCAAAGGCTGAATATGATAAAAGTGAAAAAGCGTATCATATTGGAAATTCAGAATATTTAAAGGCGCTAAAACAGTATAAGGATGGTGTGGCAGAATATAACAAAGGAAAAAAAGAATTAGAAGGTAGCGAGAAGCAATACAGGGAGGGACTGGAAGCATATGAGAAAGCAAAGAATAACTATGATACAATGGTTCCGGTATTGGGAAAAGATTCACTGGCTTCTTTAAAGAGTGAACTGGATAAAAATAAAATAGCTCTGGAACAGGCAGAAATTAAAATCAGTGTGGCAAAGAAAACATTAAAAAAGAATAACTCCAAGTTGAATTCTGCAAAAAATAAGCTGAATAAAACGAAAAACAAGTTGGATAGGGCAAAGAAGAGGCTGTCTGATGGAAAAAAACAGTTGGAAAGTACACATTCAAAATTAATCAGCGCAGAAAAAGAAATTGATAAAGGCTATGAAGAATTGAATCGTGCAAAGTATCAGGTAAGTGAGGGAAAAAGCAAACTTGAAAAAGCAAAAACAAAAGTTTCCAATTCAAAGAAGCGGCTTTCGAAAGCAGAGAAGAAGATAAAAAAAGCACAAAAGAAAATTGACAAAAACCGCAGAAAGCTGGAAGAGGTAGAAAAAGGTGAATGGTATGTTCTGGACCGAAAATATATTCAATCCTATGTGGAATATGATCAGGATGCAACGCGGATTGGCAATATAGGAACTGTATTTCCGGTCATATTTTTCCTTGTGGCGGCAATGGTAAGTCTTACGACTATGACAAGAATGGTCGAAGAGGAACGTGTCCAGATTGGAACGCTGAAAGCTCTTGGCTATGGAAAACTGCATGTGGCAGGAAAATATCTTGCCTATGGAGCGTTAGCTACAATAACTGGAGGAATTGCAGGGGGAGTACTGGGAGGTAAAGGGATACCTTATGTTATAATAAGTGCATATAAAATTCTCTATAAGAATATGTATGTTATGGCATTGCCGCTAAATAAAATTTATTATATTACGGCAGTATTGTCAGCTTTTGTAAGTGTGGTAGGTGCAACTGTGCTGGCGTGTTATGCCGCGTTTAGGGCACAGCCGGCAGATTTGATGCGTCCTGCGGCACCAAAAGCAGGAAAGAGAGTATTTCTTGAAAGAATACCATTTATATGGAGGAGGATTGACTTTAATAAAAAGTCCACCTTCAGAAATCTGTTCAGATATAAGAAACGACTGATTATGACTCTGTTTGGTATAAGCGGCTGCATGGCACTACTGCTGGTGGGATTTGGACTGAAGCATTCCATAAATTCCATACTTACCCTGCAGTTTGATGAAATCTTCCAATATGATGCCACAGTTACTTATGATGAAGATTACATCAGAGAAAATGGAACAAAAGAGGCTGTACAATTATTTGATTCTAATGAGAAGATAATCGGTCATATGCAGATCAGTCAGTCTGTGAGAGATGTGGGTAATGGCAGTAAAACACTGTCGGCGTATATTATTGTACCGGAAACAACGGAAAAAATAGCTGATTACATTGATATGAGAAGCAGAGTGGCAGAGGAAAAATACAACCTAAATGATGATGGTGTGATAATTACGGAAAAACTGGCAAAGGAGTTGGGCGTATCTGCAGGTGATGAAATCTACATCAAAGAAAGTGAAGCAGAACATCTCCCTGTTAAAGTTTCTGCAATTATGGAAAATTATTGCTATCATTATCTATATATGACACGAAGTACATATAAAAAATTATATGGAACGGAATGCAGTATGAATGCGGCATTTCTGATGATGAGCCAGAAACATGCCATAGATAATGAATTAGGAGAAAAACTGATTGAAAATGAATGTATCAGTAAAGTATCATTTGTTGGAACGACCTATGACAGATTTAAACAGATGATTCAGGGAATGGATTCCATTGTGTATGTGCTGGTAATTTCGGCGGGAGCATTGGCATTTATTGTACTGTATAATCTTAACAATATTAATATTGCTGAGCGAAGAAGGGAATTGGCAACATTAAAAGTGTTGGGATTTTACGATAAAGAAGTTGCAGAATATATATACAGAGAAAATGTGATTATAACAATAATGGGAATCGGTCTGGGAATGATATTTGGATATTTTCTGCATCAGTATGTAATTCAGGCATCGGAAATAGATATGTTTATGTTTGGTAGAAAAATAGGAATACTGGGATATATTCTTGGCATTCTTGTGACTAATTTATTTGCGGTTCTAATTAATATGACGATGTATTATAAACTGAAAAAGGTGGATATGGCAACATCCTTAAAATCAGGAGAGTAGGAGGAAAAAATGAAATTCAGACCTTGTATAGATATACATAATGGAAAAGTAAAACAACTTGTAGGTGGAAGTCTTAAAGACGAGGGAAATCAGGCAGAAGAAAATTTTGTGTCTGAAAAAGATGGAGCATATTTTGCTAATCTATATAAAAGTGACGGATTAAAAGGCGGACATATAATAATATTGAATGGGGGCGGTTCGGAATTTTTTGCAGAATCAAAAAAACAGGCATTAAAAGCACTGGAGGCATATCCGGGTGGAATGCAGATAGGTGGAGGAGTCACTGCATTGAATGCAGAAGACTACATTAGGGCAGGGGCATCTCATGTAATTGTCACTTCCTTTGTATTTAAAGATGGAAAAGTGAATTATGAAAATTTAAAAGCACTTGTGGAGGCAGTTGGGAAAAAACATATTGTACTGGACTTAAGCTGCCGTAAAAAGGATGGAGATTACTATATTGTAACTGACAGATGGCAGAAGTTTACGGATGTGAAAGTAAACCGCAGCACATTAGAGGAACTGGGCAGATATTGTGACGAGTTTCTTGTACACGGTGTTGACGTGGAAGGAAAGTCGGGAGGAATGGAAGAAGACCTGGTAAAACTCTTGGCAGATAATGCAGACATTCCTGTTACATATGCCGGAGGTATTGCATCAATGGAACAAATAGAGCACTTTAAAGAAATTTCACACGGTCAGTTGGATTATACAATTGGAAGTGCTCTGGATTTGTTCGGAGGAAATTTAAAATATGACGATATAAAAAAATAATTTAAAATACAGGAGCAGTTCATTTCTGATTGTAAATCAGCAGTGGACTGTTTTTTATATAATAAGAAATTTATTTAAATTTCTTATTATATAAAAATGCTCCGCAGGATTGCAGAGGCGCGGAAAGGTAGTTATTCTTACGAATCCGCGCCTTGCGAGAGAGTTCACAAGGGAACTCTTTGTTATAGAAATAAGACGGACAAGATTGTTATGTATAAATTTCTTTAATATTTGCAAACTATACCATAGAAATTATTGCATACAGGAGGACATATGGACGAAATAAAAGAATATGGACAGGCAGAACTGGACAATAACAGCAGACACAAAAAAATACATCTGCTTAGCATTATAGGGGAAATAGAGGGACATGAAAATGTGGCGTCCGGAACGAAGGCGACAAAATATGAACATGTACTTCCTCAGCTTGCAAAGATTGAAGATGATCAGGATACAGATGGACTTCTTATTATAATTAATACTGTGGGAGGGGATGTGGAATGTGGACTTGCAATTGCGGAGATGATTGCCAGTCTGAGCAAGCCCACAGTGTCTCTTGTACTGGGAGGAAGCCATTCCATAGGAGTGCCGTTGGCAGTGTCGGCGGATTATTCGTTTATAGTGCCTACCGGAACGATGGTAATACATCCGGTCAGAATGAACGGAATGTTTATAGGTGTTCCCCAGACTTATGAATATTTTAAGAAAATACAGGAAAGAATTAACTGGTTTGTTGTTCATCATTGTGAAATTAAAGAGAGCAGATTTACGGAACTTATGACAGAAACAGAAGTTATGACAAAAGATGTGGGGAGTATTCTGGTAGGAAAACAGACAGTACATGAAGGGATTATAAACGAAATAGGCGGATTGAAAGAAGCAATGGAAAAACTTTATAAATTGATAGATAAGCAGAAAAAGAAATAGATAAATGAAATAATACTGTCTGGTCAAGAATACAAAAAAGCTTTTTTTCTTGAATATGCCATTAAAAAATAGTAAAATACTATAGACTACGGTTAACAAAAGATAATAGGAGAGGCGTATGAGTATATTAGAAGCGATATTTCTCGGAATTATACAGGGCATTGCAGAGTTTTTGCCTATAAGCAGTTCAGGACATCTGGCAATATTTCAGAAAGTTTTTGGGATGAAAGAGGCAGGAATGTCGTTTGATGTTTTTCTTCATTTAGGAACATTACTTGCCGTATTTGCAGTGTACTGGAAAGATATTTTAAGACTAATAGCCGATGGTGTGGGCATTATTGTGGATTCTGTGTATAATGCCTTCACATACATAAACTGTAAGAGGACAAAAGATACTCCGGTATATAGAAGAGTGATAAACAGTGCTTACAGAAAATTTGCATTGCTTGTTATTGTATCTACAATCCCCACAGCAGTTATTGGATTTGTGGGGGAGGAACTTGTAGAACAGGCATCGGATACATTAATTGTACCGGGAATATGCCTTTTGATTACGGCAATTCTTCTATTTATAGCAGATAATGTGCCGGATGGAAGTAAAACCCCGAAGAAAACATCCTATTTAAATGCATTGTTTATTGGTGTGTGTCAGGGAATTTCCACGCTTCCGGGATTATCCCGTTCCGGAACAACCATAACGGCGGGACTTCTAAGCGGACTTCGAAGAGACTTTGCGGTAAAGTATTCCTTTATCATGTCAATTCCGGCAATTCTAGGAGCAGCAATACTTAAAATACCTAAAATGAAAGCTGATCTGGTATCTACCAGCGCAGCATGTTATGTGTCGGGGATTATTGTCTCAGCAGTTGTAGGATATATATGTATTAAGACAATGCTAGTGGTTGTCAGAAATAAAAATTTTAAATATTTCTCAGCTTATTGCCTTGTAGTCGGATTTATAGCGATTATAGCTTCATTCTTTATTCATTAATGAATGATATATCAATAGAAAAAGAGGTGTAAAATTGGCCAATACAACAAAGAAAAGTAATGGCAGAAAATCGAATAGTGGTTCAAAAAGCAGTGCGAAAAAAGGTGCAGCCACAAGAAAGAGAAATGCAGAAATTGCACAGAGACGGAAAAAAGTCGTAACGGAAGTATATCTATGGATTTCCGTGGCAGTGGCGCTTTTGTTATTCTTAAGCAATTTTGGAATTTGCGGAATTGTGGGAAACGCACTGAGAAGTGCAATGCTGGGATTGTTTGGAAGTATGGGATTCGTTTTTCCAATCATATTATTTGTGGTAGTGGGACTGGCTGCATATAATAGTGCGAATACTAAGTCTGTAGCAAAAATAGCAGCGGTAATCATATTATTTTTAGATGGATGTTTATTTTTTCATTTGTTTACTTACGGAGACAGTACAGAAGGGTTTGTATATTTTTATAAGATTGGTTCCCAAGGCATTGTGTGTGGAGGGATTATAGGCGGATTTTTTGG
>JAUUNJ010000161.1 GCA_030844625.1 Roseburia sp.
TAGCGACTGCCACCGGGGAACAGGCAGTGTAAGTGATAATTTTTTAAAAAATGAATTTATATATGTGGCGGCTATGAAATATTATTTTTCTAAAAAATTTACGTATATTGAATTAGGTGACGGAGATGAATTATGGGAAAACCGTTCTTTTGAGGCTATAAAAAATATGCACCCGGAAACGTTTAAAATAATGTCAGAATATTTTCAGGCAAACAGATTTTATTCGGTATATGGAAACCACGATATTGTTAAAAGAAAAATACGCTTTTGCAATAAGCATTTTCAAAGCTATTATTGCCACCACTCCATGTGCCATAAACCTTTATTTCCCGGTATATGCTTTTATTCAGGAATTATCCTTAAAGACAAAGAGGGGCAAAAGGACATTTACCTTACCCATGGACATCAGTCCGATGTCCTAAACAGTACACTATGGCCCCTTTCCCGTTTTCTGGTTCGATATGTGTGGCAGCCTTTAGAATATCTGGGCATTCCCGATCCTACAAGTGCAGCAAAAAATAACACGAAAAAAGAAAAATCCGAGGAACATTTAACTTCCTGGGCAAAGCAGAATAACCGGCTTCTCATTACCGGTCACACCCATCGCCCAATGGCAGGCACAAAAGATTCACCCTATTTTAATACCGGCAGTTGTGTATCCCCTGCCGGCATTACCTGCATTGAAATAGAAAACAGATGCCTGTCATTAGTTAAATGGGCTTTAGGAACAAGAGATGACCAGACTGCATATGTAAAAAAAGAAATTCTCGGGGATAAAATTTGTGTGGATCAATATTAAATAATTTTAATTATTAAAAGGGAGATAAAACATCTTATCTCCCTGTCTTTATGTCAGTTCCTTCTGTCTTTTTTACTTTTTCGACCATAACTTGTCTCCCAATGATCTGAACCAAAACTACTTTTTATTCAGATCATTAGTTACAACTTACACCACCGTCTATTACCATCACTGCACCTGTCATAAATTTTGCATCATCGCTGGCTGCAAATAGTACTGCTGCTGAAATATCTTCCGGCTGTCCCTGTGGAATGGAACTGTCAAGTCCTGCCATAATTCTTCCCATTCCCAACTGGCTGAGATTGGTCTGGCTGTTCATAACTTCTGTCTCTACACCGCCCGGACAGATTACATTGCAGCGAATTTTCTGTGGGGCATACATATAAGCTGTATTCTGTGTCACACCTACCAATGCATGCTTTGATGCCGTATAAGCAACTCCCGCACGGGCACCGCAAATACCTCCAATAGATGCCACATTAACAATATTTCCTGCAGTTTCCTGCTCTGCCATTACCTGAACAGCCTTACGCATTGCAAAAACAGGCCCATCCAGATTAACTTTCATAACTTTATCCCAAAGTTCATTACTTAATTCTCCAACCGGAATAAACTCATCCATGATACCGGCATTATTTACCAGAACATCCAGTTTTCCACATTCTTTTATGGCATAATCAATCATTCCCTCATTTACTTCCTGCAAAGAGACATCTCCTGGATACGGAAGAATCTTTCCTGCCAGACTTTCTGCTTCTTTCTGAAGTTCCTCCAACCGCTCTTTTCTGCGGGCAACTGCTACAACTGTTGCTCCCTCTCTTGCAAAATCCAGTGCAATTTTTCTACCCATTCCTGAACTTGCACCTGTTACTACCACACTTTTTCCTTCAAACCTCATTGTTAACCCTCCTTCACTTTTTAAGTTGCAAAGCCTGCGTACTGTGTCATGTACAGTTCATAATACTTGCCCTTTGCTGCAAGCAGACTATCATGATTACCACTTTCTACGATCTGACCTTTGTCCATAACTACAATTATATCCGCATCTCTGATTGTTGACAAGCGGTGTGCGATAATAATACTGGTTCTATCTTTCATAACCATCTGCATTGCATCCTGTATTGCCTTTTCGGTTCGCGTATCTATATTGGAGGTAGCCTCGTCTAAAATTAATATCTTAGGATCAGCCACAAAGGCTCTTGCAATGGCAAGCAACTGTCTTTGTCCTTGACTGATGTTCTCTCCTGCACCTTTCAAAACTGTATCGTATCCTTTCGGCAACATCTGAATCATTTTTTTACAATGGCTGATTTTCACAGCTTCTTTTAATTGCTCCTCCGTTGCTTCTGCATTTCCGTATCTCAAATTGTTTTTGACTGTATCGGAAAACAAAATCGTATCCTGTAATACGATGGCAACGTCTTTTCTTAAACTATCTCGGGAAACCTCTTTAATATTCTGATTATTAATATATATTTCTCCACTGTCAATATCATAAAAACGCATCAACAGGTTTACTATGGTCGTCTTTCCACTTCCCGTAGCTCCAACTAAAGCAACCTTTTTACCGGAAGGCACTTTCAAACTAAAGTCACGAATTACCGGATGCCCCTGCTGATAAGAAAAGTCCACATTTTTAAATGTTACTGTTGCCCCCTTATTCTCTTGAAGTTCTTCTCCCGACTTATCCTCACTTACTTCATCAATTACAGAAAATACACGCTCTGCTCCTGCTATAGCTGTCTGCAACTGACCGTAAATCTGTGCAATTTCATTAATTGGGCGGCTGAACTGCTTTGCATACACAATAAATGCCGAAATAATACCGACTGATATCAGTCCATTCATGGAAAAATATCCCCCAAAAACAGCAATAACCACAAATCCAATATTTCCGATACAGTTCATAATCGGCCCCATGACACCGCTGAATACATCTGTCTTTATTCCTGCTTTTGTCAATGAATCTGATGTGTTACAAAATTCACCAATTGTAATATCCTGATGGTTATATGCCACAACTGTACGGTACCCGGATATCATTTCTTCAACAGTACCATTTAGCTCCCCTAACAGCTTCTGGCGTTTTCTGGAAAACTTTCGTACTTTTTTTGACAAAAATTTTGTTGCGATTACTGTCAAAATAACTGTTGCACAACTTAAAAGTGCCAGCTCCCAGCAATACCAGACCATAATAGCAACCGTTCCAATAATAGTCAGAACCCCGGAAAACAGGGAAGGAAGTGACTGAGATACTGTAGTAGAAATATTTTCTATATCGTTAGTCATTCTGCTCATTACATCACCGTGCGAATGAGTATCCAGATATTTGACAGGTAAATCAACAATCTTTCCAAACAATTCCCGACGCATACGTTTAACAATCCGCTGACTTAAATTTGCACTTAACAATCCCTGCAGCAATTGACTGGCACTGTAAAACAAATATACAACAATCATTAATATTAATGTATCCGCAAGCTTTCCTGCAGCAGAACCGGCAATAATATCAATTGCTTTGCTTTGGAGGCTTGGTGCATAGATGCCGCAAAGTGTACCGAAAATAACAACCGCCAGCATACTGATTACAAGCATTTTTTCATAAATAAAATATTTAAATATTCTTTTTAGTGTACTTCCCACATTTTCTGCATGTTGTACTTCTACAAAACGTTCATGCCTGCCCGCTCCCGGAATATTACGCTCTACACCTTTATTTTCACTCATCTATCTCACCTCCGTTTCCTATCTGGGAATTATAAATGTCCTGATAGGTTTTACAGGACTGCAGGAGTTGGTCATGTGTTCCGCAAGCTTCCACTTGTCCATTATTCAAAACTACAATTCTGTCTGCCCGGCGCACCGAAGCAATTCTCTGTGCAACAATAATCTTAGTACTTGTGGGTCTTGCCTTGCTCAACGCCCCATACAAATCCGCCTCCGTTTTCAAATCCAACGCACTGGTAGAATCATCAAAGATTAGGATTTCCGCAGATTTCAATATCGCTCTGGAAATTGAAATTCTCTGTTTTTGTCCTCCTGACAGACTCATTCCCCGCTCTGCCACTGGAGTATCATATCCATTCGATGTGGTACTGATAAAGCCGTCAGCCTGAGCAACTTCCGACGCTTTCCGAATTTCTATATCTTCTGCATCCGTTTTACCCCATGAAATATTTTCTTTAATGGACATACTGAACAATTCACTTTTCTGTAATGCAATTGCTATCCTATCCCTCAAATCTTTCTGTTTGTATTTTCGTACATCCACATCATCTACAAGAACCTGACCGTCTACAACATCATAAAAACGTGGGATCAGGCTGACAAGTGCTGTCTTTCCACAGCCGGTCGCCCCCATAATTGCCACTGTTTCTCCCGGATTAATTGTTAAATTAACATGATTTAAAACCGTCTGCTCTGCTTCCGGAAAAGCAAAAGATACATCACGGAATTCAATCTTTCCTAGCATCTTCCTTTTTTGAGACTCATAATCTCCATCCTTTAATTCCGGCTCGCTTCCCAAAATTTCCTTGATTCTCTTCCATGACGCCATTCCTTTAGTAATATTCTGAAACAGCATTACCAACATTAAAATGCCGTTAAGCAGTTGAGTTGTATATGTAATTGCCGCCATGATTGAACCCGGTGTTGTTGTCCCCGCTTCTACCTGATAAGATCCTGCCAGTAAAATAACTACCACAACAATATTCATCAACATATTGGTTACCGGATTCATAAATGCAAAAAGTATAAGTACTTTTAATTGAGTTTTTATCAATTCCTCATTTGCCTTTCCAAAACGGACCTTCTCGTAAACCTCATGCACACAGGCTTTAATAATACGAATCCCGGATACATCTTCCTGCATAATCTCATTAATATTATCAAGTTGTGCCTGCAGCTTCGGCAGTAATGGATTTGCCTTATACAGACAGATTATCATACAGCCAAGTATAAAAGGAAATGCACACAGAACAATCAATCCAAATTGATAATTTAATCGATACATAAAGAATATACTTCCCAAAGTCAGCATTGAGGTACGGATCATCCCCCGGACAAACTGTGAAACATAATTTTGCACCTGAGTAATATCGTTAGTAACTCTGGTTACCAAAGAACCCGTGCCAAAATAATCCATTTGAGGAAATGAAAATGTCATGATTTTTCGAAAACAATCTTTGCGCATTTCATTTCCAATATTCTGACCTGTCATATGTACAAACATGTTATTAAGAGAACCACATAGGCCTCCAAATATTACAAGTCCAATCATTAAAATTCCCATAACCCAAATTAAATGGAGTTCTCCCACACCATTATTATTAATTCCAAGAACTCCTTCATCTACGATTTTACTCATTATTTCGGGCTGAACCAAATCCATCATTACTTCGCCAATCATAAACAGTGCTGCAAGTATTGCAAAATGAAGGTATCTTCTTATATACTTCCACATATCGTTTTTTCTCCTTAAAAGAAGTCTGTCAGAGACAGACTTCACTATTTTTTATTGTCACAGATTATTTTTCTTATCCACTACTCACATCGTTTAGTGCCTATGAAAGCTACCGTGATATCCACCATGTGCATGAGGTCCATGACCTTTTTTGCCCATTCCATGATTTCCAAAATCTCTATTATTTTCACGATAACGGCTATCCCAATCATGATTGAGTTTTTCTATTAGTTTCAATAAAGTACTTTTTTCTTCCTCCGATAAACAGGAAAACATTTCCTGGTGACGTGTTTTGCGTTGTCTGACTGCTTCTTCTGCCTCCTTCTGTCCTGCTTCTGTCAACCGTACATTTGTTGTCCTACGGTCAGTTTCGCTTGGACTTCGCTTAATTAACCCGGCACTTTCCAATTTTCCTATGACTTCACTTACCGATCCAGGCTGAATCCCTATTCGCTCAGTCAGCTCACGCTGGGTCATTCCACCTGTCTCATTAAGAATAATCATAATTCTCTTTTGGCTTCCTTTTCCTTCAAAGAGAAAACGTATCATATGTCCAAGGTCCCGCAAATTCATTACAAGTTTGTTATCAATATCCATTTCATTATAATTTGCAACATGAAGCGCATTTTTTAATCTGTTTCTATGTTCCCCTTGTTCTACAGCCGCATCTGTTCGGGCATATTCCACTCCACGCCCACAATGGGGAGTATTTAAATCACAATGACGTCCACAACAAGGACAATATTTTTTCTCATTCATATCTTTTTACCTCCTCAAGTCAATGGTTCTGCTCTTTATTTCATTAGGTACCTTGACATTTTACTGCAAGGTGTATTTTTTGTCAAGGTACCTAACATTTATTCTTAATTTTGCATTTTTATTTGCTGTCCCTGAATGAGCGGATATGTCATCAGCTTATCACTGTTCAGATTTTCTTTATACA
>JAUUNJ010000162.1 GCA_030844625.1 Roseburia sp.
AGTACCGAAACTTCGTCATGGAGCAGCTTGAAAAGGCAAAGGAATACTGCAATGACCCAGAAGTTCTTATTGAACAGAGATTAGACTTCCATAACTGGGTTCCAGAAGGCTTCGGAACTGGTGACTGCATTATCGTTGCAGATACAGAACTTCAGATTATTGACTTTAAGTATGGTCTTGGTGTTTTGGTAGATGCTACGGAAAATCCACAGATGATGTGCTATGCGCTTGGAGCCCTTGATATCTTCGATGCCCTATATGACATCAAGACCATCAAGATGACCATCTTCCAACCTAGAAGAGACAACATCTCTACTTATTCCATCAGTAAGGAAGATCTTCTGAACTGGGCAGAGACATTCTTAAAACCAACGGCCGAACTTGCATTTAAGGGTGAGGGAGATTTCAAAGCCGGTGAGCATTGTACCTTCTGCCGTGCCAAGGCAACCTGTCGCAAACGTGCAGAGCATAACCTGGAACTTGCGAAGTATGACTTTGCAATGCCGGATACATTAGAAACCACAGAGATTGCTGCTATTCTCCCTACTATCGATGATCTTATTTCGTGGGGAAATGACATAAAGGAATATGCCCTTCAGCAGGCATTAAGTGGTACAAAATTTGAAGGTTTCAAACTTGTGGAAGGTCGTTCTACAAGAAAATACACAGACGAAGATGCCGTAGCATTTGCCGTAAAGGATAACGGATATGACCCATACGACAAAAAGCTAAAAGGTGTCACAGCAATGACTTCTATGCTTGGCAAGTCCAAGTTTGAAGAGATACTCGGCGGTCTTATTGAAAAGCCTGCTGGCAAACCAACATTAGTGCCAATCACAGACAAAAGACCCGCTATTAATTCAGCCAAAGATGATTTCAAATAAGGAGGACAAATATCATGGCAAAGTTAGTTAATCCAACAAAGGTAGTTACAGGCAACGTAGTATTCAGTTATCTCAACTGTTGGGATCCAAAGGCAGTACAGCTGGGAGCAACTCCAAAGTACAGCGTCAGCTTAATCATCAAAAAGTCTGATACAAAGACTATCGAGAAAATCAAGAGTGCCATTCAGGCAGCTTACGAGGAAGGTCAGAGCAAGCTTAAAGGAAATGGTAAGACTGTACCAGCCCTTAATCTTCTCAAGACTCCATTAAGAGATGGCGATTTGGAGCGTCCAGATGATCCAAACTATGCAGACAGCTATTTCATCAACTGCAACAGCAACACTGCTCCTGGCATTGTCGATGCTGACAGAAATCCTATTCTTGACCGCAGTGAAATGTACAGTGGTGTCATTGGAAGAGCTAGTATTTCACTTTATGCTTACAATGTGAACGGCAACAAGGGAATTGCAGCCGGATTACAGAATTTGCAGAAGATTTCAGACGGCACACCACTTGGTGGCAAGAGCCGTGCAGAGGATGATTTCGCAACAGACGATGACGATGATTTCCTTGGTATCTAATATCAAGTAGCACTTTTCCACGGGTGGCATGGGGTTCTCCCCTGTGCCACCTATTTTCATAAAGGAGTCAAATTATGCAAATACCAGAAGTGATTAAATATATGTCTTTAGACCTTGAGACATATTCGAAGGTCGACCTTAAAAAATGTGGTGTCTATAAATACGCAGAAGACCCGGACGCAGATATCCTACTACTCGCCTACTCCATCAATGGTGGAGATGTTGAAGTAATTGATGTTGCAAGCGGTGAGGAAGTTCCTGCAGAAATCCTAAAAGCCATAACCGATGATAATGTAATCAAATGGGCTTTCAATGCAACCTTCGAGCGTGTATTCCTTTCCATCTGGATCAAAAGACACTACCCACAGTATTTCAAATCTTACAGTATCCCGGAAGACTCTGTTGGTAATTACCTTGACCCTACATCGTGGAGATGTTCTCTTGTATGGAGTGCTTACATGGGACTTCCACTCTCCCTTGAAGGTGTCGGTGCTGTACTTGGCCTTGAAGAGCAGAAATTAAAAGAAGGCAGGGATTTAATCCGCTACTTCTGCTGCCCTTGCAAAGCAACAAAATCAAACGGTGGTCGCACCCGCAATATGCCATCAGATGCTCCCGACAAATGGGAAATGTTCAAGAAATACAATCAGAGGGATGTTGTTGTAGAAATGGCTATTCAGCAAAGACTCTCTCGCTTTCCTGTTCCTGAAAGTGTATGGGAAGAATACCATATCAGTGAAGAAATAAATGACCGTGGTATTGCCCTTGATATGGATCTGGTCAAAAATGCCATAAAGTTTGACACCATGAGTAAAACAAAGTTAGTTGCATCTATGCAGGATATGACAGATTTGGATAATCCAAACTCTGTGGCACAAATAAAGGAATGGCTTGCAGGCAAGGGAATCCAAACCGACTCACTTGATAAAAAAGCAATCATAGACCTTCTAAAAGATTCACCAAGGGATGTGGCTGATGTTCTAAAACTACGTCAGCAGCTTGCAAAATCAAGTGTAAAAAAATATATTGCAATGGAGTCCTCTGTATGTGATGACGGCAGAGCCCACGGAATGTTTATGTTTTACGGTGCCAATCGTAGTGGACGCTGGGCGGGTAGAATAATTCAGCTGCAAAATTTACCACAGAATAAAATGGAGGATTTGGCTGATGCCAGGGCAATCGTTAAATCAGGAGATTTTGAAATGATGAGCCTTTTATATGACAATGTGCCAGATGCACTCTCCCAACTTATCAGAACTGCTTTTGTACCAAAGGAAGGCTACAAATTCTGTGTTGCCGACTTTTCCGCAATCGAGGCTAGGGTTCTCTCCTACCTTGCAAAAGAGCAATGGAGAATTGATGCTTTTAGAGAAAATAAAGATATTTATTGCGAAAGTGCAAGTAGGATGTTTGGAGTTCCAGTTGAAAAGCATGGTGTCAATGGACATCTCCGTCAGAAGGGCAAGATCAGTGAATTGGCTTTAGGATACGGTGGCAGTGTCGGTGCTTTGACCGCTATGGGAGCTTTAGATATGGGGTTACAGGAAGAGGAATTGCAGCCATTGGTTAACTACTGGAGAGCTGCTAATCCATGCATTGTTCAGCTATGGTGGGACATCGACCTTTGTGTAAAGAATGCAATTAAGATGCGTACCACCACAGAAACACACGGTTTGAAGTTTATATATCAAAGTGGAATGCTCTTTATTGAGTTACCTTCCGGCAGACGCTTAACATACATCAAGCCTAAGATGTGCGAGAATAAGTTCGGTGGCGAGTCAGTCAGCTATGAGGGTATTGGCACTAATAAAAAATGGGAACACATCGAAAGTTATGGGCCAAAGTTCTGTGAGAACATCTGCCAGGCTATCAGCCGAGACATCCTCTGTTATGCTATGCGAACCCTCTCCCACTGCTTTATAGTTGGCCACATCCACGACGAATTAATTCTCGAATGTAGTAAAAATGTTGACCTTAATGCAATCTGTGAGCAAATGGGAAGAACCTCAGAATGGATAGATGGTTTGCTATTAAGAGCAGACGGATACGAAACTCCATTCTATAAAAAGGATTAGACGCAAAAGCACCGCCAAGGATTATCCTCTGACGGTGCTTGTTTTTTATTTATTAAATATATCCTCATCATAAAGGATCCATAGAAGTTCGTATAAATCATATTTTTCTACGCAATGATTTATAAAACTGATACTCTGATTATTTAAAAATTTTAGTTTCTTTATCTCTTGTCTACAGATTTGATTTATCTGCCTGTTACCATGTTCAATGCTTAAGCACTTCTTTAGGAGACCATACTCTGTGTAAGGCATTCCATAATTCGTAGCGGCCAAAGCCATATTCAAAACTGCCGGTGCAAGTGCAATCGCAGCATCCTCTCTCGAATTGAATAAAATACAGGAACGGTAAAAGTAATGCATATCCAAGTAGAATTTATTCTGCATTGATATATTTTTACGTAGCCCCGATTGATTATATTCATCAAGTGTTTTGTAATTTTCCAACTTTACTTCTTTTAAATCTATGCTTTTCCATTCTTCTATTGCAGATACTAAATCCCTGCTCAACCTGGACGCATCGTACTCCTTTTTTACCTTCGGATGCTTTATATATACATTACTTGAAAAACCATTATTAATTGCATTCGCAAACAGCTCCCATGTTAACACTCCACCGTATCCAAGATATCCTGCCCTAAAATAGCTAGTAAAAAGAAAGGAACCTTCCGTTGCATCTGCCAATGGGAATATCGATTCCGTTAATTGTCGGATTCTGTCCACATCCAATCCTTCCGGCATTTCAAATTTCTCTACTTCAGGATAATCTAAAAATATAGGGTCTGCCTCTCCTGGTCTAAAACCGATATTAGAAATCTGCATATCTGGATGGTATATACCATTAAGCATTATCTCGGCTGCAAACTCTCCCAGCCTGTAATATAATAAGCATTCCTTATCCATCAAATACCCTCCCCTAAATATAAATATTGAACTGATATAGAATTCTCATCTATCCCTTCCACCTTAAATATTCCTTTGAAATTATGTGTTCCCTTTCCAACAGCACGGTTTCTACTACTATCAGATGTCCAATTATGACCAGAAGTATAACCAACGATATCAAATCCATTTGCATGAATTATAACTTCTATTGTTTTTTCCCCTTCAATAAACACCGTTTTCAAAGAGCATTTTTCATTGAATTCATAATACTCACTTTCAGCATATTCATTAAGTGACATCTCTGAATTATATGATTTCGGAGTTATTGTTCCGTTCTCTAATCTTTGCCATAATTTTCCTTGCATCAAGGAACTTTCATATAGGATGTCTGTATCGTCTGGCTGTTCCGATGTCTTGCCCTTCTGAAATTCCGTCCGAACCAAATTATCCATACAAGCACCAAATACATCTGCCATTGCCTGCGCAGATTTAAAAAGTTGCTCTGTCATTATTTCATGGGATGATTTTATAGGTTCTTCTTTCTTTTCAAAATCCCTAGCCTCTTGAACTTCGGTAGTTTCTTCAACTTCTTCCTTGCAGATAGATGTTTGTATATCCCATAGCACCTTGGCTTGCATCGGATGATTGTCTCCTATGTTTGAAGTAAATGCATATATTTCTTCATTACTGTCCTTTTGGTACCAAAATGTATATGATTCTTTTCCTATTCGGTTCTTTCTCACGTTGGTAACAATGTACTGCCACACCCCAGCAAGATACCAATCCACATAAATTTCACTTCTGCTACGAATATCACAACTGGCAACTTTACATCTAGGGGCAACTACCCATTCCTCATTTCCCTGCAAATTGTCAGCGTTTTCTATTAATTCTGTAACAGCATTTACTAACCACGATATTTCGAATTCTCTTACATATTTTTTTAGGAAATCCTGCATTCGCTTTACCGCTTCCAATGATACTTCTTTATCCTTCAGCTTAATCATTTCATCATCATTTGCAAACGGTATCTTCTTTGGCCATTCATAATCACATTTTTTGTAGTTATTTGTCATAGTATGAAATGACCCGGTATTATCAATCTTAAATTTAGGATAAAACACTCGAATTAACTCACGCAGAATATCATCGTCCGAATTAGCATATGAAAGACCTTTCTCTTTTTCATGAGCATCTGCAACCAAAGTCTTTGATTTAACTATCAATGTGAAAAAGGCACCTCCACACAATTGCGGTTTTATATTCTCCAATTGCCTTCCTCCTTTTTAGAACATATCCATAAAACTTGTTTTCTTGTTACGGGATGCTTTCTTTTCCTGCCATTCTTCCATTAATGCCCTTGCGTTCTCATACTGAATTCTTATTGGACATTCCTGCTTTTCAAGTTCCTTAATAAAGTCTTCATATTCCTCTTCATCTGACAAAACTACTTCTACATCAAATGAACACTCATATCCACAAGGCTCATCATCACAATAATCGAGGTACTCTTCACTTAAATCCCCTCTGCGTTTAATCTCTGTACTTTCATAATATGGCTCATCATAGCCGTTTCCTTCACTTTCTATAACTTCCAGATATTCTTCATCAACAAACTCATCACGATTATCCCATCGA
>JAUUNJ010000163.1 GCA_030844625.1 Roseburia sp.
TCCAGATCGTATACACGTATCCATTCCTGATTTTTTCTTTCTTCCATATCTGTTACAAAACGGATCGGAATCTCATTTCCGTTATACGCAAGCGCCTGCCCTTCTTTTTTTACCGTCACGGCAGGATATTGGAAAAATACCGCATCCAGAGGGGTTATAATCTCTGAAAGCTTCCCTTCCTCTCTTTTTTTCTGTATTTCTGAAAGCTGCACATCTTCTGCGATTTCGTTTCCGACTAAACAGCAAATCTGATTTTGAAAAAGAAAATATTGTTATGGTTATTATTGATATGCAGAATGAATATGCAGCAGGCGGTTTTGACCGCTGGGCTGCATGGAATTGGGAAAAAACAGCAGATAATGCAAGGAAGGTTCTGGATGCATGCAGAGAAAAAGGATATCCAATTGTACATGTGAAGGTAGCAAGGGACCCGGAAGGTGTTATGTGCCACCCTTATGATGAACGGGATGAAAACGGAAGACCGGTATATTCTGTGAAAGGGACAAAAAATGGAGAAATATGTGACAAAATGAAACCACTTCCGGGAGAAATTGTAGTGGAAAAGCAGAGATTTTCCGCATTTTATCAGACAAATATTGAATTGATTCTACAGGGATTACATGCAGAGCATTTGATTATGGTCGGAGGTTTTACGGATTCCTGTTTCCTGACATCCATTTACGATGCTTTTACAAGAGGTTATACAATCTCCGTAATTAAAGATGGCGTAACCTGCGGTTCGGAGGGCGCTCATAAAGCTTCTATGCTGACCATTGCCAATTGGATTTATGGAAGCAGCATTTTTAAGGCAGATGAAATGGTAAAAGCCATACATGGTGAACCATATAAGGCATGGTTTTGGGAAAAGAGTAATTCTATGAGCTTTGAAGTGGATACAATTAATGAATTGTACGATCAGTTATAAAGGTTGTGAGATAAAATGAGTGATAAAAAAGCCTTAAGTAACGGATGTTTTTATCTTGACATTGGCGAAGTAAAAGATTTTTATCAGATCGGATATATACACGGTGAAACTTTTAAAAAAGAAATCAGGGAATGCATCCGTTTGATCAAAAACGAGTTTGGTGATGACATAAAACGGGTTTGGCAGATATTTTTTCATGAATCTACATATGTGGATGATATAAAAAAGTATCTCCCTGATGTCTTTGAGGAGTTTAGAGGAGTATGTGAGGGAAGTGGTGTGGAAATGAATGATTTGCTCATATTGAATTGTCTCGATGAGTGCTATACCATTTTGACGGAAAGAGATCCTATAGGTAAATGTACCGCTTTTGGAATAAGAAATGATAAAAGCAATACTGGCATGATAGGGCAAAATTTAGATTTTATGGAAATGTTTGATGGGTATCAGACTATATTCCGGATAAAATCCCCTCTGGATGGAAAAGTAATTGTACAGTATGGATTTGCAGGACAGATTTTTGGGATGGGGCAGAATTCCGAAGGATTGTCTGTTGTATCTACAACACTGATCAACGGAAGCATAAATTTATTTTTGGGAGTGCCAAACACCTTTGTCCAAAAAGCAATACTGTATTGCAATTCTACAGAAGAAGCGGTAAAAGTCCTAAAAAAATGCCCGGTCTCAACTGCCACTTCATGGATTATCAGCGATAATAATGAGTTGATGTGCATAGAGACTACAGCTAATAAAGTAGAGGTATCAAATAACAGGCAGGTTTATACACATACTAATCATGCTTTGTATTCTTCGGATATAAGAAGTATTAAAAATATATGTGATTTGGAAACGTTTGTTGTGAATTCCGACGGATATACATGGGAACAGACAGTGGAACGACTTGAATGTATAAATAAAAAGATCAATGTAAATACAGTGGATGCAATTGATGTGGAATATGTAAAGAGTACATTATTGAAAGAGCCCGTTTTCAGAAATTATCAAAGCAAAACCCTTGCATCTGTAATATGTACACGGGAAAACGAAAAAGCTTATGTATATTGCGGCGGCAGTAGAAAAGATGGCGTTTTTTTAAAAATTGAAGTTGTCTAAGAGGCGTAAATATGAAAAAAAGAACATTAAAAAATGAACTGAAAAATCAGATGGGGGCTGTTTTAGGTGCTTTCATATATTCTGTGGGGATTAATCTGTTTATTGTACCTTTGGGGCTGTACAGCGGAGGAACTATGGGAGTTTGTCAGTTGTTGAGAACCTTTTTTCTATGGGCGACAGGATTTGAAATGTCAAATATGGATATTGCCGGAATTATCTATTATATAATTAATGTGCCTATTTTCGTTTTGGGAATTAGAAAACTGGGAAAACATTTTATGGCAGGCACAATTATAACTGTTTCGGTCATGTCGCTTTTATTGTCGGTTATTCCTATTGCAGATAAGGGCATAATGGGTGATGATCTGCTTGCTTCCTGTGCCATAGGGGGAATTGTGACTGGAGCAGGAATTGGTTTTGTGCTGAAAAATGCTTCTACTATGGGAGGAATGGACATTGTCAGCCTTATGGTAATGAAAAAATATAAGAATATAAGTATGGGAAAAGTGTATCTGGCGGTTAATATTATTGTTTATGGTATCTGCCTGATTTTATATGAACCACAGATTGCAATATATTCTCTTATTTATTCTGTGTTATGTTCTGTCACAATGGATAAAGTATATACCCAGAATATTATTACTCAGGCTATTATAGTCAGCAAAAACAATGCAAAGGAAATAGAGGAGTCTATCATAAAAGACATGGTGAGAGGGGTTACTGTGTGGAGAGGGAATGGTGCGTATACAGGGGAAGAAGAAACCGTTATGATGACGGCATTGTCAAAATATGAAATCCCTATGCTAAAGAGAATCGTACATAAAAAAGACCCTACCGCATTTGTTGTATTGCAGGAAGGGGTGTTCGTGGACGGCAGTTTTGAAAAGCGGTTGTTCTGAGAAAATAAACTTTATAAAAAATTGGAAACAATTATAAAAAATCAGTTGACACCATCTGATAATTATGGTAATATTCATCTTGCGTTTGAAAACGTATGCGGAAGTGTCGGAACTGGCAGACGAGCAAGACTAAGGATCTTGTGAGCAATGCGCTCGTGTGGGTTCAAGTCCCATCTTCCGCATTTGCTTTTTGAAATGGAAGTCGAAAGGCTTCCATTTTCGTTAAAAGCATAAGAAGTTACGCAGTTGTGGCGGAATTTTATTGAGACTCGAGATCTTTGATCTCGCAAGTCGAAGTTATATGAAGCCATGTATAACATGCAAATAAACTTACGCAGTTGTGGCGGAATTGGCATACGCGCATGATTCAGGTTCATGTCCGGGTTATCTGGGTGAGGGTTCAAGTCCCTTCAACTGCATAAAAGCCTTGTGGATTTCCACAGGGCTTTTTCTTTTGCATTAGCAAATTGGTATAAGTAATATCCGTTTGAACGATTCATTTTTTGAAAAAGATAATACTGACATGTTATTAGAGTATTCCATAAAGTGAGTGAAATTTAAGGGTGAAATTAATTGCGTTTATTAACAAAAATGCCATTAAATTAACACAATTATGATGTATGGTAAAATTATAAATTTTTGAAATAAAAAATAAGGTTGAAAAAAATAAGATGAGAAAGGAAAGGGAATGCAAATCACTTTTTCGACCCTTGGTTTGCGCCTTTCAAATGCAAGTGAATTTGCGGATGAAAGATTGGATATTAAATATGACAGACGAGGAATATATAAACTTTATACAACCATATGACGATGCAAGACAAATGCTATTGACAAGACTGGACGTTTTAAATCATACACTGTACGGTGATTCACAAAGCTGTCCCATACATTATATTCAAAGTCGTATAAAAACAAAGACAAGCATGGAGGAGAAAATCAAAAAGAAAGACAAGGAGCCTACGGTTGAGAATGTAAAGGATTATCTTCAGGACATTGCAGGTGTGCGCATAATCTGTTATTTTGTGGATGATATATATAATCTGGCCAAGAAAATGAAA
The DNA here is from genome assembly GCA_030844625.1 of Roseburia sp. Classification (GTDB taxonomy): domain Bacteria; phylum Bacillota; class Clostridia; order Lachnospirales; family Lachnospiraceae; genus Eubacterium_G. The sequence goes on from JAUUNJ010000163.1 coordinate 3,996, forward strand.
AAACAGTCAGATTTGATTATGATTAGAGAATGTGATTATATATCGGAGCCGAAACCAAACGGATACCGCAGTTATCATATGATTATCGGAATGCCCGTCTATTGTCTTGATGGTATGGAATATTTTCCGGTGGAAATTCAATTTCGTACGATTTCCATGGATTTCTGGGCAAGCATGGAACATAGAATGGTTTATAAAAAGAAGTGTGAGAACAAGGACAAACTGAGAGAAGAGTTAAAAACATATGCAGACATGCTGGTAGAAATTGAAAAGCGCTTTGAGCAGCATAATGAAGTGGGTAGAATAAAATTAAATTAAAAAAGATAAAAGTTATGTTAAGCATTTGGAATAGTTCTATTAAAATCAAAGATTTTGTTGTATAATTATAATATCTTTGGACTGGAGGTATTTATTATGAATATCAGACAGAAAAATGAAGAATTAGAAAAATCATATCTCAGTCCCTATGCAGCATTAAGCTGTGACAGTCAGGGCAGAGACCGGGAGGAGGAGCAGTGCGATCTTCGTACTGTTTATCAGCGTGACAGAGACAGGATTATTCATTGTAAAGCATTTCGAAGACTGAAGCATAAGACGCAGGTATTTCTCGCACCCATGGGTGACCACTACAGGACAAGGCTTACCCATACTCTTGAAGTTTCACAAATCGCAAGAACAATATCAAAATCATTGCGTCTGAATGAAGATCTAACAGAAGCAATTGCTCTGGGGCATGATTTAGGACATACGCCTTTTGGACATGCAGGAGAAAGAGCACTGAACCAAATATGCAGTCTGGGATTTCAGCACTATAAACAGAGTATAAGAGTAGTGGAATTGTTGGAAAATGAAGGCAGGGGTCTAAATCTGACAAAAGAAGTAAGGGACGGAATTGTCAATCACAGAACCAGCGGCAATCCATCAACTCTTGAAGGAAAGGTAGTAAGACTTTCGGATAAAATTGCATACATAAACCATGATATAGATGACGCCATAAGGGGCAGAATTATAAGTGAAAAGGATATTCCGAAAAAATATACTGAGATATTGGGTGATTCAACAAAGAAGCGTCTGGATACCCTTGTACATGATATTGTAAAAAACAGCATAGATAAGAATAATATACTGATGTCCCCGGAGGTGGAAAGTGCCATGATGGGACTTAGGGGATATATGTTTGAAAGTGTGTATACCAATCCGCTGGCAAAAAGTGAAGAGGTAAAAGCAAGGGATATGCTGATTCAGTTATACGAATATTATCTTAAGAATATTGAGCAGATGCCGGCAGAATTTGTATATTTAATTCAGCAGTGCGGTGAAAATGAAGAGCGGGTGGTTTGTGATTATATTGCAGGGATGAGCGATCAGTATTCTGTTGCCACATTCCAACAGATATTTGAACCAAAGTTTTGGAAAATGTAAGCAATTGGAGAAATAAATGTTTTACTCAGAAGATATTATTGAACAGGTAAGGACAGAAAATGATATAGTGGATGTTGTTGGTGATTATGTAAAACTGCAGAAGAAGGGCAGTTCCTATTTTGGACTTTGCCCTTTTCATAATGAAAAATCACCTTCTTTTTCTGTGTCTCCCCACAAGCAGATGTATTATTGCTTTGGTTGTGGAGAAGGCGGGAATGTTATTTCCTTTTTGATGAAGTATGAGAATTATACATTTGTTGAGGCAATGGAAGTTCTTGCCAACAGGGCGGGGATAGAACTTCCAAAGATGGAGTATTCCAAAGAAGCAAAACAGGAAAAAGACTTGAAGACAAAAATTATTGAAATGAATACAGAAGCCGCAAAATATTACCATTATCTTTTGAAATCGGAAAGGGGAAAACTGGCTTATAATTATTTAAGGAACAGGGAATTGTCGGAAGAGACAATCATAAAATTTGGTCTTGGATATTCAGATAAGTACAGTAACAATCTTTATCAGTATTTAAAATCCAAAGGATATAAAGATCATGAATTAAAAGAGACAGGGTTGTTTACCTTTGATGAAAAAAGAGGTGTAACAGACAAATTTTGGAACAGAGTAATGTTTCCTATTATGG
>JAUUNJ010000164.1 GCA_030844625.1 Roseburia sp.
GAAGATGAATACAGCTTTGCATAATGTGAGTTTTGTTTGGAATTTCATTTTTTATTCTTCTTTCAAGCATTTTCCTTATAAGACGGAAGATTATGCTCAAAGCAATAGTAGGCTTTTTCCAAGATATAGCTATCGTTGTCATAGTTAGTAGCTTTTCTATATTCTGTCTTCTTTGCAGTTTGTGAGGTAAATCTTTTTGTTTTAGGATTTACCAGTGCATAAGTTACAGTCGTATCCTCAATGGTTGCTCTTTCCAAAAAAGCATTTGGCTGCCATGAGTAATCCTTATAAAATTCACATTGTCTAATTTTCAGATGTGTATAAATATTTGTTGATGCGTATTGACTGGGATCACTGTAAATGAAAATCTGAGAGGGAGTTAGCCCAGAAGTGGATACAGCCTTATTTAACCGTTTAGCCAAATCTGCCTGCGTCCAGCCACGACTTTCCCTCAGCTTTTTTAACTTTTCTCCTAAATAATGCTCCATTCCCGTACACTCCCATCTTATATAAAGTGTACTATTTGAAATTTCAACATAATCGTACTATACTATATATAATGTTCGATTATGTTGAAATTTGATTGACTTGTGAGGAGCAGGGCTGTATGTTGTGTGATAAAAAGCATTCCCATGTGCAATGGAGGGATTTCAAAATGAATGTCTTGGTTTGTGATGATGACCAGCAGATCGTTGATTCTATTATTGAAGAACTCAAAAAGAAAAGCGAGGAAACGCATGTAGCATTAAGATTTTATGGTTTTTCTCAACCAAGTCAAATAGACTTATCACTTCCGTATGATATTGCGCTTCTGGATATTGATATGGGCGAAACAAATGGAATTGAGCTTGCCAGAAAGTTACGAGCAGAAAATGAAAACATTGTGATTATCTTCATTACGAATTTCATTCAGTATGCTCCAGAGGGATTTGAGGTTCAAGCCTTTCGATACTTACTAAAAGCAGATTTCTCTGCTAAACTTGATTCCTACTTTGATTCAGCCGTCCAAGAAGTGCTTCAACGGAAACAGCTTGTTACAATTTCGATAAACTCTGAAATTATTGATGTACCTGTAAATGACATTCTGTATTTAGAATCTCATCGAAGAATCATTGTTATGCACTTGTTGGACGAAAAACGCCCAGCATACCAATTTTACGGCAACATAACGGAACTATCCGAAAAAATCGAGCCACTCGGTTTCCTTCGTATTCAAAAAAGCTATCTTGTCAATATGCACTATGTCGAAATCTTTCAATACAATAAAGTCCAATTGCGTGGTGGTCTTTGTCTGGCTCCAAGCGAAAAGAATTATAATGAGCTAAAACAGAAATATTTACATTGGCGAGGTAAAAGTAGATGGATGCTTTAATCAGTTTGGTTTACACAATCATAGATTCAGTCTGCGTATGTCTGTTTTTAGACGCTTTTGCTTCGCACCGTTGGAGGGATCATAGATTTCTTGTCGGTGTAATAGTTCAAACTATTTTAATGTATGCATCCATTGAATTCAGTGTTATTGTCTTAAATCGAAACCAAATCGTCAAAATTTTTTTAATTCTACTATCCTGCTTTATTGTTGCCAGAACTCTATATGGGAATATCTCAGAAAGGTTTTTATTATTTCTTATTGTTGTAGAATATCTCTTGACTTATAGTTTATCTTTTGCAGTCGGAATGCTTGCAACTTCGGTTTGTGGGATGGATGCTCAGACGTTTCAAGCCAATAAGACTTTATCTCTAATCTATGGAATCTCTTATTATTCTGCTGAATTATTTATTATTACACTGTTTCGTAAAATAATGCTTCAGCGCACGGCAAACAGACCAAGAAGCCATGCTCAACATTCGCAGCTGATTCTGTACTTTCTATTTCCATGTGCATCATTTGTAATGCTTGTGATCCTACTTTACGTTACAAGTGGTCACAATATAGAAGAGTTTGTTTCTGCTGGCTGTTGTATTCTCATTTTTATTTCAAACGTCGCAGTCCTCTTCTTATTGGAGCGAATGGAATATGCCGCATCGGAAAGAGAACAGCTGTTGACACTTAATCAGCAGATTCAGCTGCAATCGAAAAACATGACCTCAGCAAGCGAACTTTATTCAGCTCAAAGGAAGAAAGTTCATGACTTTCGGGCGCACCTGAATGTTCTAAATCAACTAATGAAAAGCCAAGAGTATTCTGCTGCTGAAGAATATCTTGGAAAAATCACCGAACAGCAAACAGATCGACTATTCCTTGTCAACACACACCATCCTATCTTGGATGCACTTTTCAACACAAAAGCTGCCGAAGCAACTCAAAAGAAGATCAGTATTGATTTTGAAGTGAATGATCTATCAAATCTTCCATTTGATGCCTCTGATATAGTAGTGCTTCTATCAAACCTCTTGGATAATGCCATTGAAGCGTGTCAACGGTACGATAAAGGTGACAAAACGATTCATGTCATGGCGGTTGCGCAACAAGACTTTTTTATCTCTGTCCGAAACACATCAGAACCTGTTACAATTATAAACAGTTCCATTCCAACTACAAAACCAGAACCACAGCTGCATGGTTTTGGACTTGCGAACATCCGACTGATTCTTGAAAAATACAGCGGCGAGTATACCATGTTCTATGAAAATGGGTGGTTCCAGTTCACCGCTGATATACCGCTCACTCCGATTTCGTGACAAAAAAAGTCCATTTCGTTACATTATTGTGGAAATTGTAGCTCAACTTGTGTATTCTTTCTTTCAAGAAAGTTCTTTTAATGAGGATTGTCGCAATGAAAGATTTTGCAATGCAATTAACGCAAAAGTGCGTGTCGATGGGATTGCTTGATGAATCTTATTCTGAATGGTTTGCATATAGCATCGAAAAAAGAGTGACAACCTTATTCACTTGGCTTGTGCAGTGTCTGATTGGCGGTTTTTGCTTTGGCTGGACCTTAACGATTTCATTTTCTGTGTTCTTCCTCTTAATTCGGAAATACACAAACGGTTATCATGCTGCTACTTATAGTAAATGCCTGTTCTGTTCCATTTTATTAGAAGTAGTTCTTCTTGCTTCAATCTCCTACGTTTTCCGTACAGGCTTGGCGTTGCTTTTCTTAACTATAGTTTCTGATATTACAATTTTGTATATTGCACCAGTTAACAATAAAAGCATTCACTGGTCAACAAATGAATTTAAGGCTGCAAAAATAGCTGTTCGTTGGTTATTATTGATTCTAAATATTTTCGCAATTTTGTTGGTGGGAACTCAAATCGCTCCTTCCATACTACAAGGGTTGGTCGCAGCATTGACTGCTGATGCAATAACATTATCCATTTCACGCTGTCAAAATTGAAAGGAGGGCATACAAATGAAAATTCAAGTCAAACAGTTCGCCAAAAAGAAAATTGAAGCTCTGGTGAAGAAGGATATGCAGGAGTGGCCTCCGGGTTGTGCAGGCTGGATGTATCAGCCGAAGCGTCCCTATGTACCTGAGAAGCATCTGCAAGAAAAACGAAAATAAGTTCAATCCTGAGATGGCATGGTCGCTTTCCTGTTTCAACAGCAAAAAGCACTATGCCATTTTTCTTTGTTGGTGACTCCGATTTCGTTACGAATTTTCTCCATCTTATTACAGAAATGTAGACAATATTGCTTGCTGGGTATACAGTGTAAGAAAGGATGGCACAATGCACAAATCGAAAGGAGTTACTCCGATGCAGCAATATAGCTTTGAATGAAATTCAAACTTATCCATTTAATGAGAAAGGATTGCTTATTATGAAACATAAAAAAGTATCACAGCTTTTAGCTGCTTCGCTTTCTTTCTTGATGATTGCGATGCTTTGCGTTTCTAGCGTTGCAATGGAACCTTCTATGAGAATCGGCAGTGTCACCGTTCATTCTTCGCTCTTTGCTAAAATGGCTTCTGAATCGCCGGAAAAAGATTTGATTACCCAATCCAATATTGTTAAGGCAACCGATGAAATGATTCAGTTCGAGGAAAAAACCGTTCTGGATGTTCAACATTTGGATGATGGTTCGTCCCTTACTTCCTATCGAAAAGATGTCGCAACCATTCTGCCTAGCGAATTTCCAACATCTATAAGCCCCTATGCAGATGGAAGCATCAACCAAGATTCTTGGGACTCAAGCAACACCGTACGAGCATATACTACAATTTATTATGATATTGTTAAAGACTCCGGCGATCGTTCGTATTATAAGTTGACAAAGGTTACTGGAAAGTACTATTGCAATAACTCAGCAACAAAAATTACGAGCCAAACTCTAAGAATTGGTCAAACTGGATGGACGAGTAACGGATATCGAGAGCAGACCAAGGATTTTGACATTCCTGCATCTCAGAAAAACTGGACAAAATACCCTGATTCCTCTTGGGCTGGTGTTCTGGTAGATGCGACAAATCACGTTGGCTGCTACTATGTTGTCAATATTGCTGCAAAGACCGGAAAGACTTGGTATGTTGAAATTTCAAATAATATCCGATAACCGTTTTTGAGCAAGGAGTTTTTTATGCTACCGTTTTTTAATCAAAAAGAGTTGGTGGTTTGCTCAAATCAATCACAATACCAAAAATACATATCTCTTTTAGAAAAAGAGGGAATCGGATATCGAACAAAAGTACGCGATTTATCATCGCCGTCTTTGTTTTCGATGGGAACCCGTGAAAGAGCTGGAACCGTATTTCAAAAGGTCAATTATCAAACGATTTACACAATATACGTTCGCAAAGCTGATTACGAGCGCGCTGTTCACGTTATCATTGTTTGATTAAACAGCCAAAACCATATACGCTTTTCCTCGCCAAACAATCAGTTGCAAGCAATGTTTTCGTCTATACAAAAACATTGCTTGCTGGGGGAATGCCCCAAGCCCCTTTGATCTGCATTTTCCAATGCAGGCTGCGCATCCCTTCGGGACGCTTTTTATCCGGTGATGTGCTCCGGGTCGTTGAGGACTTGTATGAGGTGAGAAGCGGCTTCTGCCAGAGAAGCATACTTCATCTGTTCCGGGACAGGCGCATCCAGAAACGAAATGCCCCATTCCTGCATACAGAAAAAGCTAATTTGAACAAGCTACGCGGGATGCAGCATAGAAAAGTGGCTCATCGAGCGTATAGACGATAAATGCGAAAGCAAATACGACCAGTACACACAATTGTTTTCAAGATTGGCGAAAGATATTGACGCTTTAGCTAAAGCATGATAGCATATAAAGGGGATTTTTTGTTTTCAAAAGTGGTTGTTCCTTTTACTAAGCATGTTTTTGAGATGCCGCTGCTGAGGCAAAGACCCATTCAGTCAGCCTACGGCTGACAGCTTCCTCACAAATGGGAAACCTTTTGAGATGGCACAAAGCGCAAGCTTTTCCCTTAGGGAAAGGTAGCAATTGCGAAGCAAATGACGAAAGAAGTTTCCGCCCTCAGTCGGTATTAGTTGCTGACCCAAAGGGATAACCACTTTTTAAAAGTCGCCGAATATTATTTTAAAAACAAAGTCGGTTTATCATCATGAAAAGAATCTTTCAATTTTCCCATTGCACATTGCATCTTTACCGAAAAAAGATTATCCTTTTTTCTGTTCTCAGCATAGGATCTTCGTTAATATCCCTCTTTAACACTTTGTTGTCCGGTCGATTTATTGACTTTTTGGCTTCGCCTAATTGCGTGGAATGGAAACCTCAACTATGCTACTATTGTATTCTTTTCTTGGCGACTATTATGATAAGTTTTGCGATATCTTTTGCACTCGGGCGAATACGCGAAAAACTTCATACAATGGTAAGCTACAATATAAACAGACAAATGCTCGTCCACATCCAGCAGATCCCTTTTTCCAAAACTTTTTTTTTGGACAGTTCACGCATTACTCAGCAACTTCAAACTGATTCCAATGAAATCGCTTCATATTGCATAAACGTGATACAAAATGTTCCTGTAAGTTCGGTACGGCTTATTACGGTGAGCGTTATAACATATCAAATCAAC
>JAUUNJ010000165.1 GCA_030844625.1 Roseburia sp.
CCACTTACGTAATATATAGTGCAGCAATGTCATTAAATCAATCTGTACTTCTTCCTCGTTCATGATAATCCTCTCATCCTTTGATTTTTGCCATTATGCGCTATTATAGCATAGAACCATGTCTGTGCAAAGCATTAATTTTATCTTGTGATATCAATTTAAATTTGAGTTTAACCGCCACACTGCCAATCTGCCATACCAGCTTATGCAAATTACAATTTTTATATCAAAAAAATGCTTAAGAAACACTTATTTTTATATCAGTACATTTCTCACACAACTCATACGCAGTTGAAAAGTACGGCTTTGAAGCCCATTTATCAGCATCTCCAACAATATACAGATTGTTTTTTGCTCTAGTCACTGCCACATTAAGTATATTTGGTCTGCCGCATGCCCATTCTACTGCTCCATTTTCTTTTTCTCCAGAATCCACTCCAAGACATATGATTACAGTATCTGCTTCCTTTCCCTGAAATGTATGAATTGTGCCAATATTATCTCTTATCCAATCTTTTATATTTTGTTTGCATTCAACATCGTTGCTTTCACAAATATTATGATACAAGAAATCGTTATCCCTATAATAGCTAGCCAGTCCTGCTTTCACATTTCTAAACGGGCTGATAATAAATAAGGAAGGAATTTCTGACTTGCCATTCTTATTCCAGCTGGCAATAAACTCGTTCTTTATTATTGGCAAAATACGTTTCGCCTGCTCCAATACAAAATGTTTATTCTGTGACTGCCCTTTAACATCAATCCACGCACATACAGACTCTTCTCGATCGACTGTATTATATATCATCGTCTCGTTATACGCGATAATATTCGCAATGTCAAATATTCTTTTCTGGCATCTTCCATGTACCAGCAATGGTGATCCCACATAAAAATTAGTTCCATCTAATTCCCGGATTCCTATATAGTTGTTAGCTGCATCTGCAAGACTTTGTACACTTGTTGTTTTACTTGCAATAAACGCCGATTGCTTATAATAATTTTTCAAAAATTCAATTGTCTTATCATGTATTGTAACTACCGGTTCAATTTGCAATGGATCACCAACTGCAATCACTCTCCTGCATCTCCATATCACACCTGCTGCTGCTTGTGGCATTGCTTGTCCAGACTCGTCTGCAAGTACAAGTCCAATATCTTCCCTTCCTACATATCGTAAAAAACTACCTATTGATGCAAATGTGCTTGAAATTACCGGAACAGCTAATGCAAATCCCTGAAATAACGAAGCCGCATATTTATCCAGCTGGGTACTGCTCAAATTTCCTCTCATCATCTTGCTAAATGCATCCAATTGATCTCTCATCTGTGATGAGTTTTCTACGAAGGCTCGCTGCAAATTCATAGCTTCTAAAAATAGAGTTTCCCGTAATTTATTTATTTCTTTTCCATTCCACGGTGCTTTTTCCTGAGCTGTTTTATATTCCTGTGCTTTTTCTGATTCAGTCAATTTCATCAGATAATCATCGTCTGGAACATATTCATCATATTCCTTTTTGAAATTATCAATCTGTTGGTTTTGTAGTTCTATTTTTTGTTTCTGTTCTTCAATTTCTTTCCTATACTGCTTTTCTGTATCCTCTTTCTCCTTAATCAGTTTTATTAAGATACGTATTTTTTCCTGTTTTTCAAACTTTTCATGCAGACATTTATTCTCTTTTTTTTCAATATTTTTATATGCCACTATCATCTCATTTTTAGGACAAATCCAATACCTAATTTTAAAAAATAATACCTGTTGTCTTATTTCATCTTTTTGTTTTTGCATTTGTAATCTCTGCATTTCTAATTCCTGTACACTTTTTTCAGCTTCCCCTTTTTCCATATATAATTTGCTTAGACGTTTTCGTACTGCCCTGAGTTTTCTTTCTTTTTCTGAAATATTTCTCTGCATTCTTCTTATTTTCTTTAATGTACAATAACATTCATCCATTTTCGAATATTCAGTTTGCACCTCTTTTAACACGCTACTAAATCTATCTTTTGCAGCTTTCCAGTTCTCCTTATATTGCATTGCTGTTTTCTGTGTCTGGATAGTCCTCAAATAACGATTAAAATCAAAGAATTCATCTTCTTCTTTCTTTAAAGGCCAAAATACATCAATAAACGCTGAACAATTTTTTCGATTTCCTAACGCTGCAGCACACATTCCCCATGTTTTTCGTTTTAATACCTGGTCTGAAATCTGATTAAAATATGTGTACTTATCCTGATACTCTTTCGAAATACTTTTGATATCTGGAAGTTCCATCGTAATATTTTTTGCTGCTGCATTATTATTTGTCACTACCAGCATAGTATATTTTTTTAATTTATCATCAATCTCTTTTATCGTGTTGTTATATCTGTTATAAGAAATTATACCTATTTCCTTAACAAAAACATCATCCGGCTTCTCATATTCACACAGAGCTATTGCCCTCTCCACTACATTAGCTGCAACAACGTCTCTTAGCAATGTCGTTTTTCCTGTTCCCGGAGGTCCATTAACTGAAAACACCGGCGTATACCCTTCCTTTTGGTTCATCGCAATATTTACAGCTAGCTGCTGCATGCTTCTTAGTGAATAGCCACTTGGCCATTTACCATATGGCATTGTTTTCGGATCAAATATTGCAAAAAGAGCGTCCTTATCATGTTCTACATCTATGCGCTTATCCGAATTATGATTCAAATATTGTTCCAATGCCTGACCATAATTTTGTTTCGATACGTTATTAATTACATTTTCCAGATCTCTCACATAAAAACTATTCAATAAATCATTTGCTTTGATCAGTTCATCAATTTGGCGGTCTTCCTCTTCAACCACCGCTGTATGTTCTTGAGACTGATTATCTTTTTTCTCACCAACAACCCTGTCTATTCGCATCCAGCACCCTGAAAATTCTATATTCCAGGATAATTCACTCTTTATCCTATTTACTATCTGCCTGCATTTTTCATAGTCCACCACTTCATCCCATGCAAACAATTGCATAAATAATCTTGTTTCATATTCATGAAAATCATCATCCCACTGATTAAGTTCTATCTGTTTTTGTTTTACCCTGTTAATTGCCCATGGAAATGACGATATTCTAAAACTTGTTTCATCAAATTTTCCATCTGCCTTTAATCTAAACTTACAAAAACAACTTGTTTCATTACTGTCATCTCGGAACTCTTTTTCTGCATTCATCTGTTTAGCAATCACATCTAATGCACTTTTCACCCTAAAAATTCCCAAATACACTTCATAATACCGTACACAATTATTTTCCTGAATTGTTGGATTTTCCAAGTCTGGATAGTCACATTCCCGTGCTATCTTAAATGATTTTATTTTCTCGTTGTGCTGTTCTTCCAGTATATAAGGATAAAAATTCTCTAATTTATGCCAATATAATAATGTATCGTTATTCATAAAAACTATATATTCCTTTCTTGCAGCTGATTTTGTTCTCATCTGACATAAGCTGTACAACTTAAATTTTATCACATTCTACCAACAATTTGTTTTTTATTCAAAACGTTTAATAGCCACTCCTTGTATCGGACTGGCTATTTAAAATCAACTCTATTAAGTTTTCACTTATTTTCTTTTCCCTCATTTGCCTTCAACTTTTTTATGACTATTCCATTTTAAATACGCTATCTCGAATCTTCTGTCTTACACTCCATAAATACTATTATTCCAACATGTTCAGCAGATTTTTTATCTGCTGACACCATAAGAGCAACACACGATACACCTAAAGCTGCTATAGAACTGTATATTGAAACTACTTCCATTATCATTTCAAATGTGCTTTTTTCATGCTGTTTCCTTGCTGTGACAATATTTTCAAATTTATTGTATACTATTTTTCATTAAATGCCATTCGATATGACGTAATTTATATTATATTTATTCTTCTTTTGTAGTTCGATTATTTATTATTTAAGGGTTTCCTCCTCGGAAGCCCTTAATCTGCCACCTTTCTCCTGTTCTAGTTTCTCCATAGCCTCAGCATCATATAATACGTTATCAAGAACTGTCACTGCAATCTGTTCTTTCTGCAATGCCTGTCTGATGTTCTCACATACAGCGTCTGCTCCCGCTTTTATTTCAAGTTACATCACATCAGGCAGACGTGATCCAGACCGTTCTTCACACATGCAATCTTGACTGCTGCAATTGCAAGTTCCATGGACTGCTCTGTAGTAAACTTACGTTGTTCAAGTTTTCGCCAGCTTTTTCTTCACCATGCAACGTTTCTTAAAGAACGAAATGCCGTAACAAAGAATTTGATCGTAATCATCCTCATATTCTTCTGCATACATCCTGTCATCAATCTGCTGCAAAGCCGCATCGCACGCACTTTCCAGTTTATCCAGAGACTTTGTGTACTTTGCTTCAAAAATTGCCACTCTGCCGTTGATTGGATCATACACAACCACATCACTGCGACCTTCACCATGTTCTTTATTAGAATCCACCATATATCCTGCCCCTGTAAAAATACCTGCAAGAAACGCATGATAGAAGTCCTCTTTATAATCATGGTAGCTGATGGTTCTGCGCAGTAATGCATTCATCTCTTTGGTAAGGTTCTCGCTGTCACCGTTCCACACGGCATCGAACAACGCACTCCGGTTACATTTCTTTGTGCTGTCATCGAACCATTTGATAACGGTCGTTTCAAAGATTTCCTTGATTTCAGCGTTTGGAATCATAAGCGCCACTGTACCATCCGCCAGCTTACCATTGTAATCTTCCTCACGTGCTTTTGTCAGATATCCAGTCAGATACAGCATACTCCAAAGATTATTCTCTGAAGAATGCAGATAATCATAAGTCAGGTTCTCATCCACGCGCTGAACGATTGTACCTCCTGCCAGCAAAGTTTCCAGTTTCCCGGTGATGTTACTTCCAGCATAATCAATGAACGAGCGGATGACTGCATTATCACTCGTGTTCTTCCAATAGCTGACAGGTTTTGCTTTAGGATTGCGCTGTAACTCCAGCAGATAATTCATCACGTCCCACGGACAGTAAACATCAAAATCACCGAAGTGGTATCCGTCATACCACTCCCTGATGCTTTCTGCTTTATCCAAAACGTCCGCATCTTTAAGAATCTGGTCTACCTCACTTTGAACAAATCCAAAATACTCATTCAGCCTGGAATCCGTAATCGTGTCTGAAATAAAATTATTTGTTCCAGTAAAAATGCTTTCCTTTGCAATTTTCAAGCAGCCCGTAATCACTGCAAAGCAGAGTGCCTGATTGTCCTTCAAAGCCTGCATCAGACCCTTCATGACATCTAACATCTCCTCATAGTAGCCATTGCTGTTTGCCTTTGCCACCGGAACATCATATTCGTCAATCAGGAGAATCACAGGTTTGCCATATTGCTGATACATCAATCTCGTAAGCAGCATCAGGCTTCCTTTCGTATCCTTGGTCGAAGCCGTACCCTGTATCAGTTGTTTTACGATTTCTTTATCAAAACTATCTACCTTGTCGCTATCCAACAGATACAAGTGCTTCTTATACAACTCCGAGATGACAAGTGTAAGCATATCGTATGCACTGTTAAAATTCAGACCATCAACCTGCCGGAACGAAACAAACACAGTCGGCCACTGATTCATCCATTCCATACACAGTTCATGCCTCTTTGCAATCTCAAGTTCCTCAAACAGTGCCTTGTTGTCCTTCCTGATATCAAAAAAACTTTCCAGCATACTCATGCCAAGTGTTTTTCCGAACCGCCTGGGGCGAGTGATCAAGGTTACTTTTGTTCCTGTTGTACCGAGAAGTTCGCCTATCAGACCTGATTTATCAACATAATAATAACCATTCCTGCGGATTTCCTCAAAATCAGATACCCCAACTGGAATACTCAACAATTTCATCTCTACCGCTCCTCCTCCCTTGGCTTTGCATAGATTTTTCAGTGTTTCTACATTATCTCACATAAAAAGAAAAGGTCATCAAA
>JAUUNJ010000166.1 GCA_030844625.1 Roseburia sp.
TGTTCACAGTCAGGAATGTCCGTTGATTCATTGAAAATGGGATTGAAAACAATGACAGGTGTAATGGACACAACAGCCGAAGGTACTTCAAAAACAAAAACGGCACTGGAACGTCTTGGAGTTGCTGCCACTGATTCAAAAGGCAACCTGAGAAGCCAGGAAGAAGTAATGTGGGAATCAATAACTGCATTACAGAATATGGACAACCAAACGGAAAAGGCGGCTATTGCAACAGATTTATTTGGCAGATCAGGGGCTGAAATGATGCCGCTGCTTAATGGTGCAGCAGGTTCTGTTGAAAAAATGAAACAACAGGCTCATGATTTAGGACTTGTTTTGAGCGATGAAGCCGTTGATTCGGGGGTCGAACTTACTGATACAATGGATCAGATGAATCGTGCAATGAGTGGTATCACAACAAGAATAGGGGCTAAGCTGATGCCAAAGGTGACAAGTGTATGCAAGTGGGTTATTAAAAATCTTCCCAAGGTCGAAGAGGCATTTAATCGTTTAAACAATAAATTGAAAACCACAGGTCAGAAATATCTTCCGGTGCTGAAAAAAACTTTTGACAATTTAAAACCTATAGTACTTACGATAGGAAAAAAAGCGGTTCCGATACTGGAAAAAGCATTTGATAAATTAATTGATGCTGTAGAACTGACGGTTGAAGGTATTTCAGTATTTTTTAATTGGTGTAAAAAACATTCTTCGACGGTTAAAACAATTGCAGTTGCGGTGGGTTCTTTAGCAGGAGCATTTATAACCTATAATGCAGCCATTAAAACTTATAATATGTTACAGGCTGTAAAACAGATGTGGGATAAACTTGCTATTGGAACAATGATTCAATTAGCAAGAGAAGAAGGAATCGTAGCAACAGCCCAGTTGTTCCTGAATAATGCAATGAATGCTAACCCGGTTATGCTGCTTGTAACCGGAATAGGTCTATTGATTGGCGCAGTTGTTTCTTATACAGCAACTACAAAAACAGAAGTTCCGGCAGTTGAAGAATCCGCCGATGCGCATAGCAAAAAAACTCAAAAATTAATTGAGGAAAATGAGCAGTTAAAGGAGAATGCACAACAGACGCAAAACACTATCAGTGGAATCAGTTCCCAAATGGATTATACACAGCAACTTGCAACTGAATTAATGGGACTGGCAGATTCATCAGGGTATGTCAAAGAAAAAGATCAGGCAAGAGCAGAGTTTATTCTGGGACAGTTGAATGATGCGCTTGGAACTGAATATTCAATGAATGACGGTCTCATTGAACAATACAAGAAATTTTGTGGAAGCATTGATGAGTTGATAGAAAAGAAAAAAGCCCAAATGATGCTTGAAGCATATGAGGAGGACTATCAAAAAGCATTAAAAGGACGGGCAGATGCTCAGAAGAAGGTTAATGCTACATATGAAAAATATATAACAAAATCAAATGAAAAAATCACAGCTGACGAAAAGGTCCGCACAGCGATGGATAAAGTTTCGGAGGCTCAAAAAAAATATGATGATGTTTTGAATGATACGTCGATGGATGCAAACGATAAGGCTCAGGCTATTCAGGATTATAGCAGGGTCTTGACGGATGCAAAAGATAAACTTGCAAAGGCAGAAGAAACGCAGCAAGAGGCGAATGAGAAATTAGGAGAGGCAGAAACTGCATTTAATGATGCCAAAGAGGAAGCAAGTCAATATTATGCAGATATAGCAAAGTATGAAGAAGCCCAAAGACAAAGTCTGGAAGGAAATGTTGATGAGTGTGTAACGATATTGGAAACTTCCAATGATACCTTTAAAACACTGGGGGAAGATACCACACTTGGCGTAGCAAAAGGAATGACCTCAGAGACGGCTATGGCAAAATTAACAGCTGCGGCAAATAAAATTGGAGATTTGCCACGTAAAAAATTAAAGAAATTGTTGGGTATTCATTCTCCGTCACGAGTAATGAAGGATGAAGTCGGCAAGAATATAGTTCTTGGTGTTGCAGAAGGTATAGGCAAAAATGTCAAATCAGTAACAAATGCAATGGAAAAACTTTCTAAAGAAGCATTAAAAGCATTAAAGAAAGAGATGTCAGAGAAGGACTACGAAAACAAAGGGAAAGAAATTGTTGAAAAGTTGTCAAAGGGCATCGAATCCAAAATGTCTGCATTACAGACTAAAATACAAAATTTGACAAGCAAAATGAATAATGCAATTGATTCTGTGAAGCAGAAACAAAGCAGTATGGCAGATAGTCTTTTGAGTTATGGAGATTTGTATTCCAAAGATGATGATGGAAATATTATTCTTGAAGATTTGAACGCACAGACAGAACAAATCAAAAAGTATGGACAGAACTTGAACAAATTGAAAGGTAAGATATCTGATGAATTAATGGAACAGATTTCAAGCATGAGTACCGAGAATGGTCTTGCTTTTACGAATCAATTATTAAGTTTGTCCAATGCCCAACTTGAAGATTACAACAAGGCGTATTCAGACAAAGTTAAAGCTAGTAATTCTATTGCTAAGAATTGGTACAAGGATGAGATTAGCACCATCAAAACAGAATATGCAGATAAGATTGAAAAGCAGTTTAAAAAGGTAGTAACAAAGGTTGCTCAATATGGTAAGAATGCAGTTGAGGGATTTGCAAAAGCCTTTAAAAAGAGCAAAAAGGTTAATGATACACTGACAGAATTTTGTAAAAGTATAGTTACAAAAATAAAGAAAGAATTGAAAATTCACTCCCCATCACGAGTAATGAGGGATGAAGTCGGAAAGTTCCTTGCGCTTGGTATTGCAGAAGGTATTAAGAGTGAAGAAGATTCCGTGTCAGATCAGGTTGGAACGTCCATGAAAAATTGGGTAAGTACAGCCAATCAGATGTCAGGTTCTTTGTTTGCAAATGATTTAATGAAGGTTAAAAGTACCGAAAGTACAGGTATTGCTAATGCTTCAACAAAAGCAAGGTCTGATGAAGTGGCAGAAGTAAAGAAGTCTGTTGATGATTTGAAGGACAATCTGTATTCAATTATAGTATCAGCACTGACAGATGGTGTGAGACTGGATATTGATAATCGTGAACTTGGAAGGTTGGTGAAAAAATATGCTGGATAAAATGATATACGAAAATCATCTTGGAGAACGTTTTGAATTTGGGAAAGACGGACTTTTTGCTAATCATTCAGATGTAAGGGATTATATGTGGAATTATGATTCAACTAATAATATAATAAGCAATTTTAACAAGGGAGTGGTTACTAAATCACTTCCTTTTGTTATAGTAGTAGGCTCTGATGAAAGTGCACAGGAAATAAAAGACAAAATGGTTGAAATTGCAGACAAGGATATATCGGAAGGAAGAAAAGGAAAACTGATAGTAGATAACAGTTATATTCGCTGTAACATTATTGGAATTACTCAGACTGACTATTTAATTAACAAACGGTATATGAAGGGAACAGTATCGATTGTTACGGATGATCCATATTGGAGAGCACAGACTACATTGCACTTTTTGAAAAATAATCTGTCTGAAGGTAGCGGAATCGATTTTCCTCATGCATATCCGTTTGACTATACTTGTTCGATTAATTATATGACAGAATTTAATAATCCTTATAATAACGCAGATTTTTTACTTACAATATGGGGAATGTGTTCAAAACCTGCAATTATTATTAATGATCATACATACAAAATGAATTTATCTCTTAATTCAGATGAATTTTTAACCATTGATTCGATTAATAAAAAGATAATTAAGACTGATTCAGTTGGGGTTGAAAGCAACGAATTTGATAAGCGGCACAAGGAAGAATCCATCTTCGAAAAAATTAAGTCAGGTGTTAACAGTATATATTGGGATGGTTCTTTTGGATTTGATTTGACACTTATATCCAAAACATCAACACCGATTAGGGAGGTACCTTAATGAGAGAATATATTATTGCAGACTCTGACAGAAATGATATCGGATTTTTGGGAAACAAATGTAGCATTGATATTGATATAGGTTCAGAAAATGATTTTCAAATTGTTATTCCAATAAGTGAATATGATCCGGTCCTGCATAAACCGGGAAATATATTCTATTCATTAGATACGGAATATGGTGGGATATTAAATAACCCGAAAGTTGACACAAAGAACGGAACAATCACATTTACTGGTGATACACCGAGAGGAATGTTGTCAAAAAAAATTATAGAACCGCCATCAGGTCAGGCATACAGAACTACCGGAAATACTCCAGCAGGAACTATAATAACAACCTTATTGAATCTATATCCGTATGGAGATTTGATTAAGGGAATTGTTAATCTTGCGACAACTATAGTGCAAAATCTCAGATATGATAGATATTGTACATTATTAGCCGGTGCGACAAAAATTCTGCAAGAGCAAGGTTATAGACTTGAAATTAAAGCCGAATATGATTCAGAAGAAAAAGTTGTGTGGAATGTATACACTGTACCGATAGTGGACCGTTCGGAACAGATAGAATTGAGCCAAGATGGTAATATCAACTTTATAATTCAGCAAAATACATATAAATACAATCATATGATTTGTGCAGGAAAGGGTGAGCTGCAAGACCGATTAATTATTCATTTGTACCTTGATTCAGGTGGCAATATTTCTGAAACAAAAACTTTTACAGGTGCAGATGAACAAGTATATTTTTATGATTATTCCTCGGTTGAGAGTGAAGAAGAACTTGTAAAATCAGGAAAAGAAAAGTTCAAGGAAATTAATGCAGAAAACACCCAGGAAATGACAGTGAATGATATGGACTTATCAATTGGTGATATCGTAGGCGGCCGTGAATACATTACCGGAATAACCTTAAATGAAAGGGTCAGCAAAAAAATATACAAATATAACTATGGAATTGAAACCATAGAATACAAGATTGGGAGTGATATAAAATGAAAATAATAACAGGTCATACAGGACAGGCTCATGTTACATCAAGTGATGCGGCAAGCCTTAACCGTTCTATCTTTGGAAAAAATAGGGATATTATCCTTGCAGGAATCGGTTCAGAATTTGAACCAACCGTCACTGTAGACCAGCGGAAAATAACCGTTGGAACAGGTGATCTTGTAATGGATGGAGTACATGTAAGAATTACATCGCCAGAAACTGTCCAATTGTCAACAGGCGTTCAAAATCAATACAGAATGGATTTGATAGTAGCTCATTATTCAAAGGATACTTCGACGTCAATTGAAAATGTAGAAATTAAGTTAATCAAGGGAACTGCTGGGGCGGATGCAATTGAGCCTAGCAGAAGCACAGGAAGCATTGCAGATGGATCACTTGAACGTGATGCAATAATCTATAGGGTTACGCTTTACGGAAATAATATTCAAAAAGTTGAAAAAGCCATGCCACTATTTTATACACCTGATGTTAACGAATTTCATGCGCCTTTTATCAAGGGAGCAGGAAATCAATATGCGGGAGTATGCGCTTATACCTCTAATCAGGGTGAAAATGCAGCCAAATTATCAATATATGATGAAAACAAAAAAGAACAGGCTGGATTGATACTGTATGAATCCGGGGCAATGAGACTGATTAAAGGAACTAAATCCTGTGCGATTCCAGTAATTCAATCTGGAATAACAACCATCAACACATCTGCAAGTGGAGCCTCATATGTGGGGGAAAAAACAATTATGTTTTCTAATGAGTATGCAGCAGTTCCGACAGTAACATTTAGTATATTAACAGGTGGAACTTCTGCGTCACATGCATTAGTTCAAATTAGTGAAAGAACCACAAAAGGATTTAAAATAACTGTAAGCTACGGAAGTTCTATTAATGGTAATTTTACTATAAGTTGGATAGCCGTTGGGGAAAAATTGGCATAATAATATAAAAATATTATATATAGAGTAAAAGCACAAATAATTGAAGAGGAGTATAAATGATAATTAATAAACAGAATACCATTATTCAGATAGAATTTGGCA
>JAUUNJ010000167.1 GCA_030844625.1 Roseburia sp.
TCATTATAAAACTTGAACTTATCGCCATTCTTTTTTGGATATGAATCTTTTAAAATATTTCGAATTTTATCCACAGTCGGAGTCGTCATACCTTTTGCTCCGTTACGAATTGCTGTAGCAGATACATTATCAGTTCTTCTAATCACATTCGGAATAATAAATTTCTCATCATAAATAGATCTTACCAATCGTCCTCCACCATCACTACCATGGAGTCCATAAATTCGTTTTCCCTTATTATTTTCTTTTACGTAATCAATTATTCCATAAAAGCCTTTTTTTTCATAAATTTCTGGTAAAAACAAGACTTCTACTTTATCAGCCAATCCAACATCTTGAACCGCAGCCTTAAGCATGGCATAACGATTCTCAGCTTCATAGAAGGAATTCCCCGTAGCAAAATAATCAATATGATAGTCAGATTTAGCTGTACGTTCATAAAATCTCATTCCATCTTTGATTTCTCTTATTCTAATTGTTCCCTCCTTCAAAAAAACTTGATGTAATTTGGGAACTACAGTTGAATGTAAGTATACTTTTTCTAAATTTCTCTTTTCTATAAAATTCTTTAAAATTTTCATGTGTGATACATGGACAGGATTAAATGTACCACAAAAAATCCCTACTCCACCTCGAATAGGCAATGCTCCAATAATATCAGTAATTAGACTATAAAAAGCTCCAATAAATCCCATGATAATGCCAAAAACAACATAGAACAACTGTACTTCTCTATACCCCAAAGCTGCTATAGCTCCTAATGCCATATTCAAACTTAAGGCAAGTGTTATATTAAAATACATATTCCCTATATTACGATTTGCGAGAGCCATAACAATATACTGCAAACCTTGGGATGCAAATGAAATTAAAGCTGTAGCACCCCATACACCTCCAACAGATACCAACCTTGTTGTATCAATTATTGAACCTTGTATTAGAATAAAAATAACTACTAAATTAAATAGGTACTGCCACAAAAATCGAGCTAACTTTGCAATAAACGAGCTAGCTGTTTTTAACATTGTATAACTCTCAACAATTTCACTTACTTTTGAAAAATACGGTAAAAATAAAAAAACAAATAGTGAAACAGAAATCAGATACCAATTACCTAAACTTTGGGTAGGTAAACCATAAGATAAATACATAACAAGTGCCATAACAAAAGCTAGTTTTGTATAAGCGCTTTGTAAATATTTCAACATAAACTTTCTCCTCATACACTTTTTGATGATCATCATTGTTAAATTATACAGATTTGGTAATCACCTTACAACCAAAATTAAAAAAAAGTGCACAGTTTTTACATTTTTTTAACACAAACTTAACATATATCTTTTTTTATTGAGTTCTAGTTTACAAAATAAGGTGTTTTATTAAAAACATATAACCAAAACTTCTTATTTATAACTCCCATCCAACAATAATTGCATTTGTAAATATCACTAATCTAAGTGGTTAGTCCTAAGATTTGATATTCCCAATACTTTTTTATACTGGAGATGAATCAGTATTAATCCTGCGAAGTTATCTGCTCTACTCATGAAACATAGGGATGTTTTTAAAGTGTGAAGAACTCTTAATACACATTCTCTGCAAGTATAGAAAGACTTCATATCTACGAAAGTAATATCATTTTAGGCTCTCTTGAATAATCAAAACAACTCATAAATTAGGTCTCCAAAGGCATATAATTCCCAACGATAACTCCTACTACTCGTGAATCTTTATCATAAGTGATAAAGATATCCTTATATTTTGGATTAATCGAAACTAGGCGTAAACCTTCTTCATCAAAATAAACAATATTATAGTTTCGATTATCATAAACCGATGTACTACTCCCAATAGACATTTTTTCTTAAACATAGTATTCATAAAGATTTTCTGTAACCGTAACAATTTTTCGAGAATTCTCTTGAACTAACTTACGAGTATATTCTAAAACTTGATTTTGTTCTTTATCAGATAAAACATTGTACAAACGTACTATACCAATTTCTGTAAAATAATCTTTTGACATGTTGAATATTTTTCCAACTGTTTTACTTTATTTTTAGATGGTGCTTTTACTCCTCGTTCCCATGATGAATAGGCTTGATAACTAATTCCTAATTAATCTGCTTTATCCTTTTGCGTTATTTTTAGCTCTTTTCTTCGAGCTTTCATTTTTTCTGGTTGATACATAACTTCACCTCACATTAGTAGTAATTGTAATTCTGCTTTTTTCCTTGCCTCTTTATCTGAGAATTTTTCTTTATCCCAAACGTACGCAATCGACTTCCCTTTATTATAAATAAGCCATATTCTTAAATTGGCACTACTTTCTTTAATCTTTTTCCAGTTATCTTGATTCAATAAATCTGGATATTCTTGACTCGTTATAAAGCCTACTTTTCTAACTCTCTGCTTAACCTGATTAATAAGGGAAGGTTGAAACTGATTGAACTCCTCGATAATTTTTTCTCTAATATAATGAAACAAACGAAAAATAGAATCATTCTTCCCTTCGATATAACTCTCAATTGCTTGTGTGACTTCTCCCTCGTTATCAGAATAATGTTCTCTTAGAAAATCTGAGAGGCGATAGAATAAGGCCTGCTTTGAAACTTCGAGACTATTTTGCACTTGATGGAAGGTATCGCAACTATAGTAGATTTTTGATAAAAGAACAATATCTGGCATCAATACCACAGCTGAAAAGATATTGGCCTCTCGCTCTAGTAAGTTCTCTTGATTATCAATTGATTCTGTAAAATAATTTCCATCATGTTTAAGCATAAAGTGCCCTAATTCGTGACATAAGGTAAAATTTTGTTTTACTTTTGGATTATCTTTTTCAAAGGAGAAACTGATCCCATACTTATCAATTATTGTTAAACCTTCAACTTTATGATTTGTGAAATGATGGCTTATTACTTGAATTTTATTCTTCTTAACATGATACCGAAAGAAAGAATTAAAATGATAATTCAGCAGCTGGATATTATTATCCTTTATATACTGATACAATTCTTTTTTTGTGACAGTGCTTACTCTTGCATATAGACTACTCAACGAGCCTTCCCTCCCTAAATATATCAAACTAAACCTATTTGGTTTAGTTTGATTGTATAAAAAAAGTGGACGAGTGTCCACACAAAAATCATTTATCTTTTTGTATCTTCATACCATGTAATAATTTTCTGTATAATTTTAAACATATCTGGATTATTAATTACAACAAATAGTAGATTCTGTTTTACTCTCGTAATCCCTTCAAATAAGTTTTTTATTTCAATATATGGGTAGTATTCATTGGTCTCAGCAATCAATCTTGCATCTTCATTATAGTGAATTCTTTCATCTATTGGAATCAGAACATTATCATATTCCCTACCAATTACAGTAAATCCATTTTCAGAGTCTGATAATATCTGCTTTCTTTTCTTTACTCGAGTAGAAACAGTAGTATACTCCGCAATTTCGATACAGCAATAATTTTCTACTGTTTTACAATTTCTAATAAATTCTCGAGCTTTACCAATCTCCGTAAAGTATACTACATTTACTTTGGGGAACTCCATTGGATCAAGCCCCCTTGCTTTCAAATCAAATAATTTTTTTATGAAAGTTGATAGTGCCTTATCACTTCGTACTCGATTTGTTAATAAATATTTTTCAACGTTTGGATTTTCATTTAATAAAGTTTGAATATCCTCAGTCTGCTCTTCATACTTTAATACTTGCTCTTTATCAACAGAGAAGATAATAGTTGCAGTAGAGCTAATAAAAATATCATATTGATCTTTAGTTAATCTCTGTGCTTCATCAATTAAAATAACATCAAACTTATTATAATCCTCAACACTCCATCCTTTTACCTCAGATATTGATTTAAACTGAAAACCGTATTGAACAGATAATTGAGAAGAATTACTAATATTAGCTACAAAAATATAAAGAACAGAATTATTTTTATTATATTCCTTAGCTAAATCAAATAGAACTAAAGACTTTCCTGTTCCAGCTCCACCTGAAATACTAAACTTCCCTTTCTTCTTTCCTATTATTATATTCCTAATTTCCTTCTGTTTGTTATTTAAGAAATATCTTGACTTTATAAATTTATCAGGCTCAGAGTAGGGAGAAATCAATATAGTAGAAGCATCTATGAGCTTCAAACTATTTTCTTCAATATAATCCTCTTCTATACTACTTGCTACTTCGCTAAAATCTACCTTAACAAGTTTTCCTTGATCTATCTTAAATAGTTCATTTGTATCATAAACAAATGTAAATGCAAATACATCTTTTCCTAAAGTATTTAACAAATAAGTATGTCTATCTAATTGATCATAAATTCCATCGAATCCATCATGAGGATATTGAGATTTTAGTTCAACATTAAGTATTGAATTCTTTGCAAATCGTAAAATATCGAACTGTTCTCTAAAACCATCTTCAACCGTTTGATCTAATAAATAACCAAACTTTTGTTTTGAGCTTAAAAGTAGTTTCAATTGTGTGAAAAAAGAGTTACAGCAACTGATTTCTAAATCGGAAATACTAGACAATCTATTAACCTTTAAATATGATTTCAATAACTCTTCATTTTCATAAACCGAAAGAAAAGATTCAATATTTATCCACCCTGACTTCATTAGTCTCTTATCTCCTATAAATTACTACACTAATAATACGCCTAAACTCGACTGCACTTATACTTCGCTACTCATAGATTACTTTATACGATTCAAAATAGTAATTCTCAATTTTTTACCGTTTCTCGAACACAATGAATTTACTATTCTTAACATTTATTAAACAGGCATTTCAATTCCCAAAAGCTTTCTTACGTTCTTCCATAAACTCGATTAGTTCTTTTTTAAAAACCTTCTTCTCTTCATCAGTCAATCCCTTTGAATTCATACGGAAAAGAAGTTCAATATTGTCCAACTCGTCGGTTTTTTCCTCCGAATTTCCAACTAAATAATCAACTGATACTTTCAAAGTCTGTGCAATCTTGACTAGATTTTCTTGTGTCGGTTTTTTGACTCCACGTTCCCATGAAGCGTATGCTTGTTGCGAAATTCCTAGTTTTCCTGCGACATCAACCTGAGTTAATCCTACTTCCTTCCTAAGATTTTTTAAGCGTTCCGAAAATTCCATTTTTAACCTCTAAAAATTTTTTTAACTTTTTCGAATAACCCATTGACAAGATACAACTGTAGGTTGTATAATGTAGTCAACAACTAATAGTTGTACTTAACTTGAAAATAATAACCTCTTTCAAGGCTAAGTTCCTGGATCATTGACAATTAAATAAAAAGTGCGTCTGACAACCAGAGGTCTGATTATCAAACAACACATAAGATTGGTACCTTTATTGTAATTGTTTGAATAAGAAAAGTCAAGTCTGTTGATGGTTGAAGTGAAGATAAAAACAAGTATTTTGTGGGCTTCCACGCATTTCGGACGATTCGCACTTTTGCCGAATAGTAAAGTGAACTGGTTGCGCAAGATTGCGTAAGAGAATCCCTTGGGTGTGACAAGGACTACCTAAAGAGATTGGCCGGGTAAACGATGGTAATTGACGCAAAGCACCTTGCTAAACGTTGCCACCGTGAAGGAGGGATCCTTCAACCAAATAACTTTTCTTTACTGCTGTCTATCTTTTAAGATGGACTTACTCTCAAGCTACTAAGTCTTCCTTATATCTTAGTAGCTTTTTTATGCTTACAATAAAGGAGAAATGATGACTAACTTTTTTCGCATTACAATGTAAACGCCTCTATGATAACTATGAATTCACCTATAACATGTTTAGCTACTCACCTAAACTACAAGCTAAACTTTATGCGCAAGCTCTTCTAGATCTCGATCATTTAGTCCAAGAAGCTCGCAGAAATAGTTATCCTAGTGGTGATATTCAGTTCTATAGTCGACAGTTTAAACGTAAACTATTTA
>JAUUNJ010000168.1 GCA_030844625.1 Roseburia sp.
TGAGAAAAGTGCTTTTGATAACAGTCTGCTAAATCAATTAATAAAATAAGTGGTGAAAATATATGCTTGAGATTAAAAATCTAAATAAAATATACGATGAAGAAACAGATACATTAAAAAATATAAATTTAAAGGTAGAAGACGGTCAGTTTGCCTGTATTGTAGGTGCATCGGGCTCCGGAAAATCTACCTTATTAAGGATGATTGCAGGTTTGGAGGAACCTACATCGGGTGAGATTCTTCTGGATCATGAAGCAGTTCAGGGACCATCAGGAGACAGAATGGTAATGTTTCAGGAATCGGCACTTTTTCCGTGGCTTTCTGTAATTGATAATGTCAAGTTTGGAATGAATATTGCAGGTGTTTCTAAGGCAGAACAGGAAGAGCGGGCAATGCACTATCTTAGAATGGTACATTTAGAAAATTATAAAGATTTTGCAATTCATCAGCTTTCAGGAGGAATGAAGCAGAGGGTGGCTTTTGCACGTGCTTTGACAATGGACAGTAAGATGCTGCTTATGGATGAGCCTTTTTCAGCGTTGGATAAACAGACAACGAATCACTTACGAAAAGAGCTGGAGAACATATGGGAACAGACACAAAAAACAGTAATTTTGATTACCCACAGTGTGGAGGAAGCTGTATTTTTTGCCGACAAAGTTTTACTTTTATCCAGAAAAAGTCACGATATAGAGAAAGAAATATATATTGACCTTCCAAGACCGAGAGACATTAAGTCACCAGATTTTCTTAAGTATCGTTCACAAATCTTAGAATGGATAGAACAGGATGTGGATTATTCAGTGGAGGAAATGGCCCATGAAAAATAAAAAATCAACAGTTCTTGGAACGATATTATTTTATGCAGGTGTGCTTATTATATGGCAGATTATATATTCTCTGGGGACACAGGTGTTTGAAATATGGAAATCATACTCATTTCCGAATATAAAAAGTATTTTAATTCGTTTTGGAGAACTGGTTTCAGACGGAAGTATTCAACTGGCAATTGCATATAGCGTGGGACGTGGAATTATAGGTTACCTGATTGCGTGTGTGCTGGGCTGCTTTCTGGGGATGGTGATTCTTGAATATAAGACACTGGGAAAATATTTGAAACCTCTTCTTATGGGAATACAGACATTGCCCAGCATCTGCTGGGTACCTTTTGCCATATTATGGTTTGGCCTTGGGAATGATGCAATCATATTTGTTGTGGTAATGGGATCTGCATTAAGTATTGCATTATCTGTTGAAAGTAGTATTAGAAACATTGATCCGTTATATTTGTCAGTGGCAGGCATTATGGGGGCAAAAGGGTTAAAACTGGTTACAAAGGTAATTATTCCTGCAGCTCTTCCATCCTTAATTTCCGGTTTCAGACAGGGATGGTCTTTTGCATGGAGGGCTTTAATGTCCGGTGAGGTAATATCATCCTCCATCGGATTAGGTTATACATTAATGCTTGGAAGAAATCTTGCTGATATTAATCAGGTTATGCTTGTCATGATTGTCATAATCATCATCGGAATCATTATGGATAAAGTATGTTTCTCACTGGTAGAAAATAAAGTTTTGGCAAAACGTGGATTAAAATAAAGGACAAAGGATATAAAAATGAAAAACACTATGAAGAAAAGAATAGCTATAATGCTGATGATTACACTATTAGCCGGCAGTGGAATAGGTGAACAGGCTGCTGGTATAAATCTTTGGGAAATCAAAGCCCAGGCAGCGGTCAATACGGATACATTACCGGAAGAAACGATAAAAGATCCGGGCGGAGAGGAGATAACAGAAGAAGAACCGACTAGTGATGAGCCTACTTCTGATGAGCCTACTTCTGATGAGCCCATAACAGAAGAGCCAACCTCTGTGGAACCAACAACACCAGTGCCGGATTATGAAATTATTGATGGTGTATATAAGGTAAAACAGGGCGTTTTAATTGAATATTTAGGAAATAAAAATGATCAATCCATCACTTCATTGGAGATTCCCAAAAAAGTGCAAAAAATAGATAACAGTGTATTCTCAGGTTGCAAATATATAAAAAAGGTTACTTTTAAGGAAGGAAGTAAATTGACGGAGATAGGACAGGAGGCATTTAATAAATGTACAGCTCTTACAAGCATTACTTTGCCTACAGGTCTGAAAAAACTTGGATACAGACCTTTTAATAAGTGTACAGCACTTAAGAAAATCACAATTCCTTCCACCGTTACAGAAGGGGATCGTATTTTAGGAAAATCAACATCTGTTACAAAAGTTACTTTTGCCGCCGGGATCAAAACAATTCCCAGTGATATATTAAGGAATGCGTGCAGCGTTGAAACAATAACCATTAAATCAGGTGTGACGACCATTGGAAACAGAGCATTTTATAATTGTACGGGGTTAAAGACAATGACGATACCTGCTACAGTTACAACCATAAAGTCTTCTGCCTTTAGTGGCTGTACGGCACTTACAAGCATCAGTATGTCAAAAAATGTCACATCAATTGGGACATATGCATTTAAGAACTGCAAGATCCTCAAGCAGATGGAACTGGGGAAAGCGGTTAAAACTATTGGGAAAGATGCATTTTCCGGTGATGGGAATCTCACACTTTTGGTTTATGCCAATTCAACAGCAAAAGCATATGCAAGAAAAAATAAAATAAAATGGCAGTATACAAGTTCAGAAGTAAAGAGACGGGCAGCAAGTGAGACTGTATATAAAAAATATTTAAGTTTGAATCGCATAAAGGATACAAGCAAATTTAAATTAAAATATCTAAAAAATTATGTTCCACAAGGTCTGTGCATTGTGGGTGATTATCTGATTGTGTCCATGTATTATAAGGGATTAAAGAAAAATTCCATTTTGCTTTTATATAATAAAACCACGGGAGCATATGTGAAAAAAGTGGTTTTGCCTTCAAAAGACCATGTGGGGTCAATTACCAACATAAAAGGACGTCTGGTAGTGGGGTTATGTAATATATCCACAACAGATTATGTTGCAGTGATTAGTAAGTCAAAATTAAAGAAAATTAAAAGTGGGAAGACAATAAAGTATGATTATGTGACAAAGATTCCGGGATATGCAGATTTTGCAGCTTTTGATGGAACTATCTTTTGGGCAGGTCATAGTGCTAATATTTCCAGTCCTACTATGTATGGATATAAAGTAAAAGTGAAAAAGAAAAAATTAGTGTTTACTAAGAAATATACCTATGTGGTTCCGCCGAATTCTCAGGGACTCATTGTGAAAAAAGGAAAAGGTTCCAAGCGGACATTTGTATTTTCCCAGTCTTATGGAAGATTAGGAGATTCTTCTCTGATCACATATAGCGTGAAAATAAAAAAGGCAAGTTCACTTGGGAAAGCCACATCAACAAAACTTTTGCCAGCCATGTCTGAGGGCATATGTATGACCAGCGGAGGAAATGTTTACATAGTTTTTGAATCAGGAGCCGGGTTGTACTGTGCAGATTCTGATTTGACTACTGAAATACAGGTTAAAAATGTCGGAAAAATAAAATACAGTAAATTAAGTAAACTTAAATCAAAATAAAGTTTAAGAAAAGAGAAGTATTTCGTGATTTCTTGTGCAATAAAAAAGGGAGCAGATGACAGCAAATGCTATGATCTGTTCCCTTTTCTTTAAGGATAAAATATATTTTGCATATTTCGTCCATTAATACTGATAAAAGAGGTTATTCTTCCTTATTCAGTCTTTTATTTGCTGTTGCCAGCATCAGTTTAATTCTATTTAACTGGTTTACTTCGCTGGCACCCGGGTCATAATCAACCGCAACAATATTCGCATCCGGATTCATTGCCCGAAGTTTTTTGATTACACCCTTTCCTACAATGTGGTTTGGAAGACATGCAAACGGCTGTGTACAGACAATGTTAGGTACACCATCATGAATTAAGTGGAGCATTTCTCCGGTCAGGAACCAGCCCTCCCCGGTCTGATTGCCGATGGAAACAACCTCCTCAGCCATTTTACTCATTTCCCAAATATCAGAAGTTGGAATAAAGTGTTTACTCTTAATAAGAGCTTTTTTTGCAGAGCCTCTCATCCATTCCAGAGCCTTAATTCCCATATTGTTAATCCATACTGATTTTTTGCTAAAGCCCAGTTTATCAGCTTTGAATGTAGCATTTCTAAATCCATATAGGAAGAAGTCTACCAGATCCGGCATAACAGCTTCTGCCCCTTCTGATTCCAAAAGATTAACCAAATCATTGTTGGCGGTAGGGGAGAACTTAACAAGGATTTCTCCAACAATACCGACTCGCGGTTTTTTAATATCTTTTGTAGGAATAGCATCAAATTCTTCCACAATCTTTTTCATGTTTTTGCGGAAACGATGGATTCCAAAGTGCTTATCTGAAAGTTCCTTACATAATTTGTATTCCCATTTTTTGTGAAGTGCATCAGTTTCTCCGGCATTTACTTCGTAAGGACGGGTTCTGTATACAACTCTCATAAACAAATCACCGTACATGGCAGCTTCAACGGCTTTAACCGCAAAAAGCGGAGTAATTTTAAAACCACTGTTTTTCTCGATTCCCGTAAAACTCAGCGATAAAACAGGAACATGTCCCATGCCTGCCTTTTCTAAGGCGCGTCGGATAAAACCGATGTAGTTTGTGGCACGACATCCACCGCCTGTCTGGGTGATGATTACAGCAGTTTTGTTTAAATCATACTTACCGGAAAGCAGAGCTTCCATAATCTGTCCCACAACAATTAGTGAAGGATAACATGCATCGTTATTTACATATTTAAGTCCTACATCAATGCAGGATTTGTTACTAGGCATAACTTCAAAATTATATCCACAGGAGTTCAGTGCAGACTGAAGCATAGTAAAATGTATCGGACTCATCTGTGGCGTGAGAATTGTGTATTTATCGTCATACATCTGTTTAGTAAATTCAACCTTATTAATAGAAGAAGGCTGAATTGTTCTCTTGAAGTTATGTTCGCTTCGAACTCTTATGGCAGCAAGCAGGGAACGAACTCTGATTCTTGCAGCACCTAAATTATTTACTTCGTCAATTTTAAGTACAGTATAAATTTTTCCTGATCTTGTAAGAATATCGCTGACACAGTCCGTAGTTACAGCATCGAGACCACACCCGAAAGAATTCAACTGGATCAAATCAAGGTCATCTCTTGTCTTGACAAAGTTTGCAGCCTTGTAAAGTCTTGAATGATACATCCACTGGTCAGAAACGATCAGAGGTCTTTCCACATCTGCAAGATGGGAAACAGAGTCTTCTGTCAGAACTGCAAGACCATAGGAATTAATCATTTCAGGAATACCGTGATTGATTTCAGGGTCAACATGGTATGGACGTCCGGCGAGAACGATACCACGTCTTCCGGTTTCTTCCATATACTTAAGTGTTTCCTCCCCCTTTTTCTTCATATCTTCACGGGAGGCAATTAGCTCCATCCATGCGGCATGAGCGGCAGAAGTGATTTCTGATTTTTCAATGCCAAAATCCTTGCTAAATTCTTCAATCAATCTGGAGGTGAGAATTTCTTCATTTGTAAATGCCATAAATGGATTCATGAACTTAATCGAAGAGTCTTCCAGTGCTTCCACATTATTTTTTATATTTTCTGCGTAAGACGTTACAATTGGGCAGTTATAATGGTTGTTGGCATCAGGAGTTTCATTTCTTTCATACGGAATACAAGGATAGAAAATAAATTTTGCTCCATTTTGCAATAACCACTCAACATGTCCGTGTGCAATCTTTGCAGGATAGCATTCGGATTCACTAGGAATTGATTCGATTCCCATTTCATAAATTTTGTGAGAGGATTTGGGTGAAATCATCACACTAAAACCTAATTCCTTAAAGAATGTTGCCCAGAATGGGAAATTTTCATACATATTAAGAACTCTTGG
>JAUUNJ010000169.1 GCA_030844625.1 Roseburia sp.
CAGCAATCGGTCACAGAAGACTTAGCATTATTGATTTAAGCCATGGTGCACAGCCGATGTATAATGAGTCCGGAGATATTGCCATTGTATTTAATGGTGAGATTTATAATCATCTTGAAATAAGAAAAGAGTTAATAGAAAAAGGACATAAATTTGCCAATGATTCCGATACAGAATGTCTGATTCATGGATATGAGGAATATGGCACTGAACTGCTCTCAAAATTGCGTGGAATGTTTGCTTTTGTGATTTGGGATACCAGAACAAATACTATGTTTGGCGCAAGAGATCATTTTGGAATCAAACCATTTTATTATTCCCAGTTTCATAATCATCTTATTTTCGCATCTGAAACGAAAGCAATTCTCGAATTTCCGGAATTTAGAAAAGAATTAAACGAAGAAGCACTGGAGCAGTATTTAAGCTTCCAGTATTCTGTGCTGCCGGAAACTTTCTTTAAAGGAATATATAAACTTCCAGCCGGACATTATATGATTTTTAAGAATGGAAAACTGACCATAGAAAGATATTTTGATCCGATGATGGAGCCGGCTGAGGGCGGAGATTTGGAGCAGACGGTCAGCGAAATAGAAGAAGTGGTTCATGATACTGTGGATGCTCATATGATTGCTGATGTAGAGGTAGGCTCTTTATTGTCCAGTGGTGTAGATTCCAGTTATGTGGTATCAGAATTTCCGGGAAATAAAACATTTACTGTGGGATTCCTTGATAAGGAAAGCAAATATAATGAGATAAGATATGCAGAAGGTCTTGTAAAGGAATTGAACAAAAAGAATTACAGCAAGAATATTAACAGTGAAGAATATTTTGAATCCATACCGACGGTTATGTACTATATGGATGAACCACTTGCAGATCCTTCCTGTATTGCGCTTTATTTTGTGGACCAGCTTGCGGCAGAACAGATTAAAGTAGTTCTTTCCGGTGAAGGTGCTGATGAGTTTTTTGGCGGGTACAATATTTATCATGAGCCTTTATCGCTAAAAGGATATCAGAAAATTCCGAAATGTATCAGAAAAGGTCTGGCAAAGATTGCAAAAAGAATGCCGGATATTAAGGGCAGAGATTTTATTATTCGCGGCAGCAAGAGTGTGGAAGAAAGATTTATCGGAAATGCAAACATGTTTTCTGTGGAGGACAGGGAAAAACTTTTGAAAAGTAAATTGACACATATGTCGCCTCAGGAAATTGTGGCCAGCACATACAGCAAGGCATCTCATTTGAATGATATTGCAAAAATGCAGTATATTGATACCAACTTCTGGCTTCAGGGAGATATTCTTCTGAAAGCTGATAAAATGAGTATGGCACACTGTCTGGAATCAAGAGTACCTTTTCTTGACGTCAGAGTTTTTGACTATGCAAAAAAACTTCCAATTGATTTCAGGTGCAATGAGGAAGCTACAAAGCGAGCGTTTAGAATTGCAGCAAAAAGGCATATTCCGGAATCTACTGCAAATAAAAAGAAACTTGGATTCCCTGTGCCAATAAGAGTATGGCTTAAGGAAGATAAATATTACAATATGGTCATGGAAACTCTGACTGGAGAAGCAGCACAGAAATACTTTAATACAGAGATCCTTGTGAAACTAATGGAAGAGCACAGAGCAGGAAAGGCTGATAACAGCAGAAGAATATGGACTGTATATGTATTTCTTGTATGGTACAATGTATATTTTGAAAAAGATGAATTTAAGCCGATTAACAGTGAATGGATTGAAAATCGAATAAAAACTGCTTAATTAATTTAAAAAAAACGTTTTAATTTTATTACAATTTTAACTTGATATTTGACAATAAAAGATTTATTCTATATAAGGCAGAAAAGTTGCGTGAGCAATGCAAAGTTTTTTTACTGCATATAAATTATTTTTATTTATTTAATAATGGAGGACTGATTATGAGTACAACAGCTAAAGTTACAGCAAGACAGAGAATTGAAAATCTGCTTGATGATAACAGTTTTGTTGAAATTGGAGCTTTCGTTAAGGCGAGAAGCACGGATTTTAACATTAGTGCCAAGGATACTCCATCTGATGGTGTTATTACCGGATATGGTGTGATCAATGGCAGATTAGTGTATGTCTACAGTCAGGATTCATCTGTACTGGGTGGTTCTGTAGGCGAAATGCACGCTAAGAAAATAGTAAGTCTCTACGATTTGGCGATGAAGACAGGAGCGCCTGTTATCGGCCTGATCGACAGTACAGGGCTTAGACTTCAGGAATCTGTAGATGGACTGAATGCATTTGGACAGATTTATTTAAAACAGTCACTTGCATCAGGAGTTATTCCACAGATTACAGCAATTTTTGGTAATTGTGGCGGAGGATTAAGTATTGTTGCAGGACTTTCAGACTTTACTTTTATGGAAAGTGATAATGCGCAGTTATTTGTTAATTCACCAAATGCAATTAACGAAAACAGAAAAGAAGTGTGCGACAGTGCATCTTCTAAGTTCCAGAGTGAGTCAGCGGGTAATGTTGATTTCACAGGTACAGAGACTGAGGTTATTGATGGTTTAAGAGAACTTGTTTCTGTATTGCCGTCTAATAACGAAGATGAGGCTGCTGATCTGGTATGTGAAGATGATTTAAACAGAGCGGCAGAAGGTGTTGAAAACTGTGCTGCAGATACAAAGCTGGCTTTAGAAAATCTTTCTGATAATAACTTTATTGTTGAAATTAAAAAAGATTTTGCGCCTGAAATGGTAACAGCGTTTATCAAGTTAAATGGCGCTACTGTTGGTGCAGTTGCCAATAGAACAAAAATTTATGACGATGACATGAACGTTGCAGAAGAATTTGAAGCAAAGCTTACAGCAAAAGGCTGTGACAAGGCGGCAAAATTTGTTCAGTTCTGTGACGCTTTCAATATTCCTGTTCTTACACTGACAAATGTTAATGGATATGCTGCAACAATGTGTCAGGAAAAGCATGGGGCGAAAGCCACATCAAAACTTGTTTATGCATTTGCCAATGCAACAGTACCTAAGGTTAATCTTATTGTTGGTGATGCCATTGGAACCGCTTATGTTACAATGAACAGCAAGGCAACAGGTGCTGATATAGTTTATGCATGGCCAACAGCCAGGGTAGGTATGATGGAGGCTAAGAGCGCTGTTGAAATCATGTATGCTGATGAAATAAATGCAGGGGAAGATGTAGATGCCGTAATCAATGAAAAAGTTGCTGAATATCAGGCTTTACAGGGTGACGTAATGTCCGCGGCAGCAAGAGGTTATGTTGACAGTATCGTAGAACCTGTTGATACAAGAAAATATTTAATTGGTGCGTTCGAAATGTTATATACAAAATTTGAAGACAGACCGGGAAAGAAACACGGAACAGTTTAAGTGAGGTGCAAACATGAAATTATCAAAAAAATTACGTTTTATATTTAGCCTGACTGCTTTGTGTGCCTGTTTGTTTATGGGAACCGTTGCAATTTATGCAGATACATTACCAATTCAGGAGGAAGAGGCAACAACACTTTCTGCTGAAGATGCAAAAACCTATGCGAATGGTAAGATTAACATGGCAACGGCAAAGAGCATGGTGGAGCAATATGTATCTGCCATATCCCAGATTTCATCCTGTTCAGCGGAAGAATTAGAGTACATATCTGATTCCATGTCATATCAGACGGATATGTATTCCAATTTTGCAAGTGTGGTTGGTGATGAAACATGTGGTGCACTGAAATCATATGATAATGTGGTTGTAAATGAATTGGAGGATGCAGACGCAGTTGACGTTGAAGCAAATCTGCATTTTGAAAATAAAGAATTAAAAATGATTCTTCATGTCAATTGTTTTGATACAATAGGGGCTCAGATTATTTCAACAGAATTTAGTCTTGCTGACAATGGAGAAGAATCTTTTGGAAGTAAAATGTCTACAGCAGGATCAAATACTTTAATGGGTATGGGCGTGGTGTTTTTCGTTCTTATATTCATTTCCCTCATTATTTCGTGTTTCAATTTCATTCCTAAAATTACGGAAAAATTGGAAAACAGAAAAGCAGGCAAAACAGAGGAGATCAGCAATGCTGCCGCAGATGAAGTAGTACAGACTCCGGTGGCAGAGGAAGATGATACAGAATTAATCGCAGTTATTGCTGCTGCAATTGCTGCCAGTGAACATACATCTACAGACAGTTTTGTCGTAAGATCTATTAGAAGACGTTTATAGGCAGGTGCTAAAATGCACCGACCGAAATACCGCCCAACGATAGTGAGGGGCGATACATATATATTTAGGAGGAAATAAAATGAAAAGTTATACAATTACAGTAAATGGAAATGTATATGATGTTACTGTTGAGGAAACAGGCAGCACAGCAAGTGCTCCGGTTAAGCCTGTAGCAAAAGCTGCTGCACCTGCCCCTAAGGCAGCACCGGCAGCAAGTGGCGCAGAAGGAAGTGTTAAGGTTACAGCCCCTATGCCGGGAAAAGTTTTGTCAATCAGTGCAACACCTGGTCAGGCAGTAAGTAAGGGAGATACTATTTTAGTATTTGAGGCAATGAAGATGGAGAATACAGTAGTTGCTCCTGAAGACGGAACAGTTGCAAATATTTCAGTTGCAGTTGGAGATTCTTTTGAAGCCGGAGCTACATTAGCTTCTTTGAACTAATTTCTACTGTTTAATTTTACTGAAATCTGGAGGTAACTTATGAATTTCTTAGATACATTGGAAAACCTCGTTGGCCAGACAGCTTTTATGAACCTTACATGGGGCAATTACATAATGATTGTTGTGGCATGTGTTTTCCTATATTTAGCAATAAAAAAAGACTATGAACCATTATTGTTGGTTCCTATTGCTTTTGGTATGCTTTTGGTAAATATGTATCCGGACATTATGAAAGTGCCGGCAGACGGAGAGGCAGGAGGACTGCTTCACTATTTCTATCTGTTGGATGAATGGAGTATTTTACCATCACTTATTTTTATGGGTGTTGGGGCGATGACAGACTTTGGTCCGCTCATTGCAAATCCAAAGAGCTTTCTTCTGGGAGCTGCAGCTCAGTTCGGTATATATGGAGCGTACTTCTTAGCAATTTTCATGGGATTTGGCGGGAAAGCTGCCGCTGCAATTTCCATTATTGGTGGTGCAGACGGTCCGACATCCATTTTCCTTGCAGGTAAGCTGGGGCAGACAGATTTGCTGGGACCAATTGCCGTTGCGGCATATTCGTACATGTCATTGGTGCCGATTATCCAGCCGCCTATTATGAAGTTGTTGACTACAGAGAAAGAGCGTAAAATCAAGATGGAACAGTTAAGACCTGTTTCTAAGCTGGAAAAGATTTTATTCCCTATTGTTGTTACAATTGTAGTCGTTATGATTTTACCTACAACAGCACCCCTTGTTGGTATGCTTATGTTAGGTAACTTGTTTAGAGAATCAGGTGTTGTAAAACAGTTACAGGAAACAGCATCCAATGCACTTATGTACATTGTAGTTATTTTACTTGGTACAAGCGTAGGTGCCACAACAAGCGCGGAAGCATTTTTAAATGTGGATACATTAAAGATTGTGGTGTTAGGTTTGGTTGCTTTTGCTGTCGGTACAGCCGCAGGTGTATTCTTTGGTAAGCTGATGTGTATTGCCACGCATGGCAAAGTGAATCCATTAATTGGTTCCGCAGGTGTTTCTGCCGTTCCAATGGCAGCCAGAGTATCGCAGAAAGTTGGTGCGGAAGCGGATCCGACAAACTTCCTTTTAATGCATGCTATGGGACCAAACGTAGCAGGTGTTATCGGTACTGCGGTTGCTGCAGGTACATTTATGGCTATATTTGGTGTTAAATAATACTTATAATGGAGGAAAATAAAATGGCAGAAAAAAGACCGGTAAAAATTACCGAAACGATATTGCGT
>JAUUNJ010000170.1 GCA_030844625.1 Roseburia sp.
CAAACACAATACTTTGTTTTCCCAACATATTTCCCATATTATTTTACCTGCCTATCACTTGATATTTTCTAGTATTTCCACCCTTATGTTAATTATTCTCATTTTTCACATAAACACATCCTGTTTTGTTCTTTATGCCAGTTAACAACTCCCATGCCTGATATCAGAGTTTATCATTTTAACACTTTAGTTTTTTACTTGATTAAATTGCGGATTTTTAATACAATATGTAGGTATGTACATAAATAGTATTTATTGGGGCACTGTCCTAAATTAATACGACATATAATAAAATAAGAAGGGAATTAAATTTATGACTACATCAGAAATCGGAATCCTTATAGCCATTATATTCTATATGCTGGTTATGATTGGAATCGGAATTTACTTTTCGAAACAGAGCGACACTACAGGCGACTTCTATTTGGGTGGAAGAAAGCTGGGACCTTTTGTTACAGCCATGAGCGCCGAGGCATCTGACATGAGCAGTTGGCTTTTAATGGGTCTCCCGGGAGTTGCATATCTGACAGGTGTCTGCGATGCTTTCTGGACAGCTGCTGGACTTGCCATCGGTACATATGTTAACTGGCTTATTGTTGCCAAAAGGCTTAGAAAATATACTGTTATTTGTGGAAATGCAATCACAATTCCGGACTTCTTTGCCAATCGATACAGAGATAAAAAAATATTAAAAAGTGTCTCCGCACTGATTATCATTATTTTCTTTGTACCTTATACAGCATCCGGATTCGCAGCATGCGGTAAGCTGTTCCATTCCTTATTTGGAATCAATTATCTTACAGCAATGATTGTCAGCGCAATCATCATTGTTGCTTACACTACTCTGGGTGGTTTCCTTGCCGCAAGTACAACTGATTTTATTCAAAGTATTGTTATGACAATTGCGCTTATAATTGTTTTAGTATATGGTACCACATCTGTAGGTGGCGTCGATCAGGTAATCGCCAATGTTAAAGATTTGCCGGGATATCTTAATTTAAATGCCACATTTGATTCTGTAACCAATTCAGCAAATTCATATGGACTCATCACAATTTTTTCCACGCTTGCATGGGGACTTGGATATTTCGGTATGCCACATATTCTTTTAAGATTTATGGCAATTGAAGACGCCAATAAATTAAAACTTTCCAGAAGAATTGCCAGCATATGGGTTGTTATTTCAATGGCAATTGCAGTGTTCATTGGTGTGATTGGATTCAGTATGTCGGCTCATGGAGTTGTTGGAATTTTCGGTTCCTTTGACTCCGAAACAATTATTGTTCAAATCGCACATGTTCTAAGTAATCACGGTGTATTATTCGCAATTATGGCTGGTATTATTCTTGCCGGCATTCTT
Source organism: Roseburia sp. (assembly GCA_030844625.1). Lineage (GTDB taxonomy): Bacteria > Bacillota > Clostridia > Lachnospirales > Lachnospiraceae > Eubacterium_G. Next base: position 1,361 of record JAUUNJ010000170.1, read on the forward strand.
GCTTCTACTATGTCGACAGCAGACTCCCAACTTCTTGCAGCATCTTCAAGCGTTTCAGAAAATCTATTAGAAGGTGTGTTTAATATTAAACTGTCTGAGAAATCTAAAATCATTGTTGCAAGAGGTGCAGTTATCATTATTGCAATTATCGGAATGCTTTTAGCAAGTAACCCTAAAAGTTCCGTATTCCAGATTGTATCCTTTGCATGGGCAGGTTTTGGTGCCACTTTCGGTCCTGTAATGCTCTTTGCTTTATTCTGGAAGCGTTCCAACAAATACGGTGCAATCTCAGGTATGGTTGCCGGTGGAATCATGATTTTCGTATGGAAGTTTGTAATACGCCCATTAGGAGGTGCATGGGATATTTATGAACTGCTTCCTGCATTCATCGTTGCTTCCATATTTATTATTGTTGTAAGTCTACTTACACCTGCTCCTTCGGAAGACATTGTAAAAGAATACGAATCTGTAAAGAACACACAAATATAAAAAATATAAAGAAAAAGAAAAAGAGAAAGAACAGCCGAAAACTGTTCTTTCTCTTTTCTATTTATTTTACCTCAAAAAAGGAATCTACTCTGTTCTTTACATCAAACATATTATTATATTCTAATATATTATATTGCAGTAATATGTCATAGTAAGGCGAATCCTTGTCTCCATTCTTATAGAAGTTCCCATCTTTCCCGATATAGCCGTATTTTGTTAAAATAGGTACTTCTTCCCTTACCTTGGATACAAACTCCTGATATCCGCTTTTTGCAAGTCCTGCAGTATCTAAAACCAATGAGCTCATATAATTGGCACTGATATATACATCGCTCTGTTCTTCAATATCATAATTTGCCCATATAACAAATTGGGTATTGCGCTTAATAAGTTTTCTATATATCTTGTCCAGATTATATCCTTTCTTGATTTCACTATAAAATTCATCTTCCAATTTTGGCTGATGATCCCCATAAAATACAATAATTGTAGGCTCGTCAACGCCCTCAAAATATTCAACGATTCTCTTTAATGCGTCATCGGTATGCTTCATCAGATTCACATACTGCTGCGCTTCCGGGGCATTAATATCATATCCCAGCTTTATATCATCAGACACCCCTTCTGCTGTAAAAGGGCTATGATTTTGCATCGTTACATTGAACATCCAGAACGGACCATTGTTTTCTTCTTTGTAATCTTCATATTCGGATATAATTCGATCCACATCTCCCACATCCGAAATATGTCTTCCCACTCGGTCTGTATCATCCGCAAAATCATCCATTGTAATAAACCGATTAAATCCCAGCAATGGATATACCTTATCTCTTTTATATCCACTTCCTTTATATGGATGCATCGCCAGCAGCCCTCCATAATTCTGTGATTTCAATGTTGTTGTAAGAGATGCCATCGGGTCATTGATATATGTGGTATACGCTGTAATTCCATTTGGAATAAATGCCATGGAATTGGAAGTAAGTGCTTCAAATTCTGTTGCAGCAGTACCCCCGCCGAATATGGAGACAAACATCTGACCTTTTATTGCATTGTCACTGAGACTATGATAGAAAGGCATACAATCCTGACTAATCTTAAAATCCGTAAAGGAAGAAAAATCTGTAAAAGCTTCATCCATAATCATAATAATATTCGGCAATTCATCCTGAGATGCAGTAGCCTCTGTTCCCTTATATTCTTCTGCCATTTTCTCCACTGCATCAATGGAATATCCTTTCGGCTTTTCCACCATCAGATCTTTGATGCTCTTTACAAAAGAAACATACATGCCATTTTTATTGAAAGTTTCCTGGGGTTTAAAATATTTAATTTTTAATGCTTTATCATATTCATCCGATTCCATGAAAGTTTTATAACCAGAAACTACAACAACAACTGCCAGTACAATTGGAATTACTCTCCATCCTTTTCTGGTAAGTGTATTTTTCCCAAGTTTCATGGCAAGAAAGCTGATTGCAATCTGACTCATTAACAATAAATATGTGTAAAAGTCTAATGTATAGCTATACCCTCCTGCCACATTTGCAGCAGTCTCAATATTCAAGATATCTACTGCCAGCAATCCTGTTCCACGGAACATAATTACAAAATAATTTGCAAGACCAAAAACTACCGTCACTATATTTAATCCAATAACTGCCGCCTTAAAACTGTTAAACACTGCATATAAGACCATAAATATCATAAATATAATAAGCATATTTAAATTTATGATTTCCTGACTGAATTCCTGATATTGATATCCCTGTGAAACCTGCAGCATAATAAAGTTTTCTACCATCACCAGACAACTGAACAGTATGGATATTGCAATATTTAATTTCTGCGGAATTTTTATTTTTATAAACAACAAAACCGATGGAACAATCAACAGTATTGTAGGAGCTAAAAATCTTTGCCAATAAACAATATCCTTTTCTTTATACAATCCTTGAATAAGCAATAAAGAATACACTCCTGCAAAAATGCATACTGAAATTATTTTAATAATCAGAATAGTTATTTCCTTTTGATGCTCATTTATTTTGCCGGGCTTTTTTACAAACATTTTTATTCTTTTGGTTAATTTGTCTGTATTCTCTTGGCCTCCTGTTTCTCCCCTCTGCATTTCTTTCATCCTCTCACCTACATTTCCATATTTAAATATTGTTAATTTATTTAACATTAATCCTTTGCATTGTATCGCAAGCAACATATTTTTTCAAGTTTATATGCTCCGGACCCAAAGATAAGAACCATTTTATATGGGTCTATACATAAAAAGTACCCGAACATATATACAATATACATTCGGGTAATACATGGATTATAAATATGTATTTTAATAATTTTCCGCTTTAATTTGGAAATATGATTGTGGATGAGCACATACCGGGCAAACCTCAGGTGCTTTCTTTCCTACACAAATATGTCCACAGTTCGCACACTGCCAGATTACATCATTATCTTTAGAAAATACCAGTTCGCCTTTAACGTTTTCGAGAAGTTTTCTGTATCTGTCCTCATGCTCTTTTTCAACTGCCGCTACACCATCAAACAAATCCGCAATTTTATCAAATCCCTCTTCTCTGGCTTCTTTTGCAAAAGTAGCGTACATATCCGTCCATTCATAGTTTTCTCCTTCTGCTGCCGCCAGAAGATTTTCTGCTGTCGAACCAATACCTCCGTTTAATAATTTAAACCACATCTTTGCATGCTCTTTTTCATTATTGGCTGTCTCTTCAAAAATAGCAGCAATTTGGTTATATCCATCCTTCTTAGCCTTTGAGGCAAAATATGTATATTTGTTTCTTGCCTCAGACTCGCCCGCAAATGCAGTCATTAAATTAGCTTCTGTTTTTGATCCTTTTAATTCCATTTACCTTTCCTCCTTTAATGTAATTTTTTACCAATTAATTTTATTATATCACAGTAAGATATTTTTTCACTATATTTTTTAGGACCTTCCCGGCAAAATTGCTTGCCGGAAAGGTCCTATTCATAAGTGAATTCTATTCCATTATGTTCTAAAAACTAAATCATTTTCCCCAGATCATCCACAATACTTCTCATTTGCTCTTTTGAATTCGTACTTCTTGCAGCTTCAAGAACCTGTCTTTTTTCTGCATCTGTCATATTCGCAAAGGTCTCCATGGCTTTTTCATTCATTGCCAGTTGAAAAGCCAGACCTGAAGGCATTTCCTTATAGTTTTCCATTATAACCACCCCATCATTTTTCCTATCCAATAAATTAACCCTAATACCCAACTGCTAAATATTCCGTAAAGTATAACCGGTCCCGCTATTGTAAATATTTTTGCTCCAACACCAAAAACCTGTCCTTCCGACTGAAATTCTATGGCAGGTGCAACAACCCCGTTGGCAAATCCGGTAATTGGAACAAGACACCCTGCGCCTCCCACTTTTGCAATTTTAGGATAAATATTAAGACCGGTAAGTAATACACTTTCAAAAACCAAAACCAAGGTTGTCCAGCTGGCAGCATCTTCCTTTGGCATCCCAAAGTACATGAATATTTCCAGCCAGACTTGTCCCATAAGACAAATGAGTCCACCAATCCAGAACGCATTCAGCATATCTTTTGCCAGGTTGTTATTTGGTGTTATTCGTTCTACATATTCATTATACTGCTGTTTTTTTTCTTCACTTTCCATATTACACTCATATCCCCTAAAAAATATATTTTATAATCTTTTCACCGACGACAAAAAGTTGTCTCTTCACCATGACCTCTTCACTTTTCTTATTTTACCCAGCCATTTATAAATTGAATCATTGATGCTATTATTTTACCTATTGCCGCAGACAAAATAATAAAGCTGACACCTGTTTTCAGTTTTGCTCTTCGCGCAAAAATGGCAGTTGCATTTAGTGCTTCTGCCAGAGATACCGCCAGACAGCCTACAAATATCCCCTGACATACCCCCATAATCACTTGTAAAATAGTATGGGCAATTGTAGGTAAATTAAAATTAATTGAAAATACCCAAAATATATTCCACCATGTTCCTCCAACAATCACCATCGTTTCA
>JAUUNJ010000171.1 GCA_030844625.1 Roseburia sp.
AGCATAATAATATATTTTTTTGCTTTTGATTTTTTCATCTTGTCCTCCGTTATAGTATGTTCAGTTAAAATATTTATAAAATAAAAAATTTATGGAAACTTGTAAAATCAATATTTATTATGATCATTCAAAATTTTCACACAAGTATAATTATATATTAATAATAGGAAAAAAATCAATATTATTAAATTGTAAATTTAAAAGAAAGATAGTATAATTAAAAATACTGTAAAAATATAGAGAGGTAATATAAATGAAAAATTTAATGACAAAGAGTATTGCTTTATTGATTGCCATTACTATGATGCTTGGAATAACAGGCACAGGTACGGTCAAGGTACAAGCGGCAACTAAGGAAAGTACAAACTATACTATTAAAGTGAATTTAGGAACAAACTGTACTACTATCTATAATAAAGAGGGAAAAGCCATAAAGGCAATGATTTGTTCTCCAAGTTCAGAGACCCCTACAGGAACTTTTTATGTGCCGGTAAAGTATAGATGGCATGAAATGATAGGAAACTGTTATGCTCAGTATTGTACAAGAATTGCACCGGAAATCCTGTTTCACTCGGTGTGGTATTACAAAAACGGCGACAAGTCTACCATGTCTGTGGCAGCATACAATGTAATGGGTCAGAAAGCATCTCACGGATGCGTAAGACTTTTATGCAAAGATGCAAAGTGGATCTATGATCATTGTGCAGTAGGAACTAAGATTGTAATTTTCTGGGGAACAAAAAAGGATGATCCGTTGGAGAGACCTTCTTTTACACCGATTAAGACAGGAGCTTTTATGTCATGGGATCCTACAGACCCGGACAAAAATAACCCGTATAGAAAGGCAAAACCAAAGATTACAGCAAATTCAAAGACAGTAGAATACGGACAGAAAGTGAAACCTGTAAATCTGGTTACAATAACGGACAGTGCAGGAAATACACTTACTTCAAAAAATGCAAAGATAAAGGTTTCAGGAAAAATAAACACCAAAAAATTGGGAAAATACAAAATTAAATACACGGTGAAGGATTCTCTTGGTAATCAGACAACAAAAACGTTTACATTTAAAGTTATAGACAGTAAAAAACCTGTAATCAAAGGCGCTAAATCCAAAAAGAATGTTGCAATGGGAAGCAGTGTCAATTTATTAAATGGCGTTAAGGCGAATTCAGTTTCAGGAAAGAATCTTACCTCAAGAATTAAAGTGTCTGTAAAGCGTAAAAGTAAAAAAGTTAAAGTTACAAAAGGAATGGTAACCTTCACAACTGCCGGAACTTACAAAATTACATACAAAGTAAAAGGAATCAACAAGAAAACAAGAACAAAGACTGTTACATATAAGGTGACGGATCAAAGAGTTAAACTGTCGCTTAAAAGCACAAGTGTAAAAATTAAGCAGGGAGATACTTTTGACCCTTATAGTTATGTAAACTTTGTAAAAACATACAACAATAAATCTTTAAATATAAAATCTTCTGTTAAGTATTCAGGAAAGGTTGATACAACAAAACCGGGAACATACACAATTACTTATACAGCACAGTATAAGAATCAGAAATATACAGCCAGAAAAGCCACGCTTAAGGTTACGGTTGAAGCAGTTGTGCAGCCGACAACAAAGCCGGAGGAGACGACAAAGCCAGAGGAAACCACCAAGCCGGAGGAAATAGCAACGGAGCCGTCCAATGAAGCAGTGACAGGGTAAGAAGGTGTTGGCATAAGAAGATGAAAGGAGCAATATGTTTTCGTTTAATACAAAAGTAAGTTACAGCAGAGTTGACAGAAATGGAAAAGTTCCTCTTCATGAGATTATGAATTATCTTCAGGACTGCACTAATTTTCATTCTGAAGCATTAGGTGCAGGCGTGGAATATATGGCGTCCACTGGAAAGGCATGGGTCATTGTTGCTTACAAGATTATTATTAACAGGCCGATTGTGCTGGGACAGGACATATGTGTTGGGACAACTCCTACAAAATTTGGAGGAATGTTTGCGTCCAGACAGTTTTTTATTAAGGATGAAGATGGAGAATATCTGGTGCAGGCAGATACGATATGGATTCTTATGGATTTAGAGAGGCGCAAACCTACCAGAATTACGGAGGAAGACGCATCCATGTATGAGACGGAAACTGCATTTGAGGGTGTAGATGCTTCCAGAAAGGTTAAATTTACGGGTAAAGCACATAAGCTGCCGGAATTTAATGTTAAAAAGACTTATATAGACAATAATGGTCATATGAACAATGCAGATTACCTGAGAGCGGCACAGGAATTTCTACCAGAAAATTTCACCTGCCATGAATTGGATATTGTATATAATAAGGAGGCGTTTGAAGGGCAGACGATTGTCCCTTATCTGCATGAGGAAGAGGATGGTATAGGAATAACGTTTGAAAGTCAGGATGGCGAAATGCTGACAAAAATAAAACTGATGTAGCCAGACAAAAGAAACCCGCTTGCGGGTTTCTTTCAGATAGTTCACAAATATGCATATATGTTTGCAGAGATAATAGGTAAATGGAAGGATAAGATATGGAATTAGGTAAAATCCAGGAATTGAAAATAATTAAAATGACAGATTTTGGAGCCCGGCTTGGAGACGAAAAGGAAAATGTGCTGCTTCCCAAAAGGGAAGTTCCGGAGGGAGCAGCTATTGGTGATAAACTGGAAGTTTTTATATGCAGGGATTCAGAAGAAAGATTAATCGCGACAATGAAGCACCCGGTGGCGCAGGTAGGAGAAATAGCATTAATGACTGTCAGTGAAGTGAATCAATATGGCGCATTTCTTGAATGGGGGCTTGGAAAGGATCTGTTTTTGCCTTACAGGGAACAGACTTATAAAGTAAAAGCAGGAGATAAAGTGGTAGTCAGGGTTTACACAGATAAAAGTCAAAGGCTTTGTGGTTCCATGAAAATTTATGATTATTTAAAGTGCAGCAGTGAATATGCTGCTCAGGATATGGTTACCGGCATTATATATAATTATAATCCTGAGTATGGGGTTTTTGTGGCAGTTGATAATAAATTTCATGGACTGATTTTAAAAAAAGAGTTGACGAAAAATCTGGAAATCGGTCAGAATGTGGAAGCCCGAGTAAAAAATGTAAGACCGGATGGTAAACTGGAATTATCATTGCGAAATAAATTTTATCTTCAAATGGATGAGGATGCCGAAAAAATTTATAGGTTTATGAAGGATAACGGTGGGGAACTGGGATATACAGAAAAAGTCCCACCAGAAAAAATCAGGCAGGATTTTCAAATGAGCAAAAGTGAGTTTAAGCGTGCTATCGGCAGATTGCTCAAAGAAAGACGTATAGTTATTGGTGAAAATAACATATTTTTAAATAAATAGAACAAGCTATATACAAATGTAACAAACTTTTTTTAATTATTTTGTATATTTGAGATATGGTAATTTGAAAGATTGTGATTTAGAATAGGTCCATAGGCGAGATACGGAAAGAGATCTCTATTACTAGGAGGAAGAAACATATGGCAAGTTTATCATTAAAGAATATCTGCAAGGTTTATCCTAATGGATTCTGTGCAGTAAAAGATTTTAACCTTGAGATTAAGGACAAGGAATTTATTATTTTCGTAGGACCATCAGGTTGTGGTAAGTCTACAACACTTCGTATGATTGCAGGTCTTGAGGAAATCTCATCCGGTGAATTATATATCGGGGATAAGTTAGTAAATGATGTGGAACCAAAAGACAGAGATATCGCGATGGTATTCCAGAACTACGCTTTATATCCACATATGACAGTATACGATAATATGGCATTTGGTCTTAAGTTAAGAAAAGTTCCAAAGGCTGAACAGGAAAGACTGGTTAAGGATGCAGCTAAGATTCTTGATCTGGAGCAGTTGCTTGATCGTAAGCCGAAGGCTTTATCAGGTGGTCAGAGACAGAGAGTTGCCATGGGACGTGCAATTGTACGTGATCCTAAAGTATTCCTCATGGATGAACCTCTTTCAAACCTGGATGCTAAGTTAAGAGTACAGATGCGTGTTGAGATTGCTAAGATTCATAAGAGATTAGGTGCAACAATTATCTATGTAACACATGACCAGACAGAAGCTATGACTCTTGGTACAAGAATCGTAGTTATGAAAGATGGTATAGTACAGCAGGTAGATTCACCAAAGAACTTATATGATAAGCCGGTTAACTTATTCGTGGCAGGATTCATGGGTTCACCACAGATGAACTTTATTGATGCTGAAGTAGAAAAAGACGGTAACGATATTAAGTTACATATTGGTCAGGCAAGAACATATATTACAGTACCGGCTGAACAGGCTAAGAAGCTTGAAGACGGCGGATATGTTGGAAAGACAGTTGTTATGGGTATTAGACCGGAAGATGTTCATGATGAAGAAAGCTTTATCGAAATGTCTCCTGAAAGTTCCTTTAAGACAACAATCAGAATTTACGAATTGCTTGGTGCAGAAGTTTATTTATACTTTGATCTTGAAGGCTTTGAATGTACAGCAAGAGTTAATTCGCGTACAACAGCAAGACCTGGTGACGAAGTTACTATGGCAATGGATCTTACAAAGTTACATATCTTTGACAAAGATACAGAAAAGGTTATTACAAACTAAACAATCAAAAAGAATGATTATCCGGTGCAGTTTTCTGCACCGGATTTTTTCCAAAACAAATGAAAAAGATTTGTTTTGGAAAAATATTAAAAATTATTATGAAACTGTGGCATTTACCTTTGGAATTTGCGACAGTTTCTCTTGTTTTTTGATATGAACTGGTTTAAAATATAACTTGAAAGATTGTTTATTTTGGAGAAATATATTTTCTCTGATATTTGTATTGATAGAGTATTATAAGTATGAGAATTCATGCTTGAATTTGCAAGGAGAGGTCTATGATTTCAAACCAGATTTTACAGAACACGATAGAAGGAATAAAGAGCATATCAAGAGTAGATTTATATGTGGCAGATACAGACGGAAAGATAATTGCCAGCACTTCCCAGTCAGGAGAACGTTTTGGACATGCTATAATGTCATTTGTGGCATCGCCTGCAGACAGCCAGTCTGTTCAGGAATATCAGTTTTTTAAGGTATATGATGAGTCCCAGTTGGAGCTTATTCTTATAGCCCAGGGAACAAGCGATGATGTTTTTATGGTTGGAAAGATGGCAGCATTCCAGATTCAAAATCTTCTTGTGGCATATAAAGAAAGGTTTGACAAAGATAATTTTATTAAAAATTTATTGTTGGATAATTTACTCCTTGTTGATATATATAACAGATCAAAAAAACTTCACATTGATGTGGATGCCAGAAGATGTGTATGTATCATTGAGACTAAGAATGAAAAAGACAGCGTGGCTTTGGAAACTGTCAGAACTTTATTTGCGGGACGCAAAAAAGATTTTATAACGGCAGTGGATGAAAAAAGCATTATTCTTGTAAAAGAGCTGGATGATAAGCAGGGATATGAGGATATTGAGAAAATTGCCAACACAATTGTTGATATGCTGAACACGGAAGCTATGGTTAAGGCTAATGTGGCATATGGAACAATTGTAAAAGAGATTAAAGAGGTTTCACGTTCATATAAGGAAGCCAGAATGGCGTTGGATGTGGGAAAGATTTTCTTCAGTACAAAGAATGTGGTGGCTTACAATAATTTAGGAATAGGACGTTTGATTTATCAGCTCCCGATTCCGTTGTGTAAGATGTTTATTCAGGAAATATTTGAAGGAAAATCGCCAGATGAATTTGATGAGGAAACGCTTACAACAATTAACAAGTTTTTTGAGAACAGCCTTAATGTTTCAGAGACTTCGCGACAGTTATATATCCACAGAAACACACTTGTTTATA
>JAUUNJ010000172.1 GCA_030844625.1 Roseburia sp.
TTTAAAACTTAATTTTCTTTTTTCTCCCGCCGCCAACTGTCATGTCTGCCACATTTGGCCCCACACTTCTCCGAATACCAATAAAACAGATTTTGTTCCAGAGAATATGTTCCCCGAAGAGGAATTTCCGGAATCTGTAAAAATTGAATTTGACGATAGTATGCTTGATGATATTTGATTTGCGCCAATTTGGCGCAAATCAAGAAAAGAGGTTTTATGGAAAGATTTTCAATTACAATGAATAGCACGGATATAGACTTGTTTGAACGCTATAGATCTGAACTTGGACTTACAAAATCTGCTTTTATCCGATATTTGATTGCAGAACACAAAAATGGAGTCCCAGATTTTCTCGCTTTCAAAGAGGTTATTAAGCAAATGGCAGAATTAAATACATATATGAAAGAATTTATTATAAATGAAAATTTTGAAACAAATGATAAATTGCTGCTATTTGAAAAAATTAATGCGTTAATGGGTGTATTGAAAAGTGCGATCGATGATTGCGCCAAATTGGCGCAATCATCGAAAACAGATAGAAACAAAAAATGAGCAGTGGAATTGTTGTAAAAGTCTGGAATATTAAAGGTCAATCAATTGCAAAAGGAACAAAAGAACAATTGGCAGATAGTGTTGGTTATATTCTTAATGATGAAAAAACAGTTGTACATACAGAATTGAATTCGCTGGATCAGTTAACTAGGGAGTGCAAATATGTTGAAAATGATTTGAAAACATTTGATGGCGCATATGTTGGTGGACATAATGTGACTTCGACAAATGTAGCACTTGCAGTTAACGAAATGATGAATGTCAAAAAGTTTTTTGATAAGCAGGATGGTAGAGCTGCTTTACATATGCTAATATCTTTGCCGGAAGAGGAGTCTGATTCTGTAAATGCCTCAAAACTTATGCAGTTGTGCAGCGATGTATTAAAAGATATATTTCCTAATAATCAGGCAGTATTTGCAGTACATACAAACACTGATAATCTGCATGTGCATGTGATTGTAAATTCGGTTGGACTGAATGGCCGCAAAATACATCAAGATAATAATTTTGTAAGTAAGGTATTACAGCCATGTATAAATAAATATGCTAAATGGTATAATTTTTCTCCAAACAGCAAATGGGAGAAAAAAGAAAAGGTTTCTTCTTATAAATATCCGCAGTTAAAAGCTGTATTGAGAAATGCAATAGATGTTGCAATCGAAAATGCGGATTCTTTTGATGAATTTGTGCAAAATTTAAATGAGCAGGGGATTGATACTAGAATTGGAAAACATATATCTTTATGCATTCCAGGTCAAAGGAAAGCCATACGTACTCATAATCTTGGAAGTAATTATACAAGAGATGCTATTATTGAAAAAATAATAACAAAGAGAGAAAAGTTCGTTTTGACGGATGTAGGTAATTATACTCACAGTGGTCCAGAAAATATTTTTACACCTACTATTGTTAAAATGAAGAAATATAAAGATATGACGGATGCTGAGAAGAAACAAATTATCCGTGAACTTAAATTAGGAAAGAACCCCTGGCGTGAGAATCGTAACATGAGTTGGCAATTAAATAAAATAGCTGATGATCTCAATTCATTTGAAAGAGTTCAGGGATATGTAGAATTATATTCAGATGATGGCTCAATACAAGGAGCTCTCGATGCAATACTTGATGCAAAGAAACGTGTTGCGCATGACAAAAATATGATTGATTATGCAATGAGAAAGTATCATCCGATTCTAAAAATATACGAAGAAATGAAAAGACTGGAGCGAAAATCATATTTATATGAGCACCAAAATGTTACTGAATACAGAGGAGAGTTTGAACGATATCGGGAACTGACAAGAAGATTGAAAAATAATTATGGAAAAGAAATATTTGAAGTGGCTGACTTTATGAATGAGTGCACGGAAAGAAATTTATATGCTCGTGCACAGCTCAATGAGTTATCCCAACAGTATCGGGAGTTGAAAAAATATGGATTGGAAAGGGGAATGTTTATTGATGACCGGGATAATTTTCAGAATGTAATTGGATACGAATGGAAAGCAGATCATTCAGTAGCAATTGAGATGAATTCTTTTTATGTAGCTGCCATAAATTCGGATGTGGTTCTTAAGATTACAAAATCTGTGGGACAGGATTCAGATGGAAAAAATTATCAGGCATATAGTATTGCAGTAATAGATACGAAAGGAAATATCATTGATGAGATAAATAATCATAAAGATAAAGAACATTTTTATGATTCGATGAAAAAGTTCCAGAAAAGATACGGATTAACAGCATGTAAAAAATTTGACCAATACTATGTTGCTAGAGAATATTCGAAGCAAACAGTGGATTTAGAGGAAACACAGTCAAGAACCATAGGGACTGATTTAAAAAATATGGAAGAAAAGTATCCGGATTTAAATACAAAGGTAAGTTTTCCTCAAGCTGTTAATCATGTATATGAGGATCGACCGTTATGTGTTATTGCAGATGCAAAGACTCCATCCTATATTGCATTGTCTTCGATAAAAGACGATCAGCTAGAAATTGAAGTTATTAACAAATTTGGACAGTATCAGGAAAAAATTTTAGTTCCTCTTGTGAAAAATAAGGATTCCTATGGATATTTTCATATTGTTGACCTGCAAAAAAAATATGGATTTTCAGATCAGGTTTATGAATTTGAAACTGTTGAATCTGCAAAAAAATATATAACAGATACATTGTTGATAAAATCAAATGTACAAAAGAAGGGATTATAAGATGAATTTATTGAATTACAAACCTCATAATGATTTAAAAATTTTAAAATCAGATTATGAAAATGTTTTTTTGCAACCTGAGATATATCATGTTTCATCCCTATATTCACATAGTCAGATAAGAAATGACTTTATTAATTTAAGAACGAATATTGTTGATTTGAACCCAGCAATGATTACAAAATGCATCCAAGGTACGGAGCAGGACTTTATTATGCTCATGAATAAAGCAAAAGAGTTTTTGAAAAATAATCACAATTGTGGGGATGCAGCACAAACAATATTATTGGATCTTTTTCAGGAATGTGTCTTTGGCTATTACATTTTAACACCATTAATTAAAGCAGCGGATGTTTCGGATATTAAGATATATAAGTGGAATCAGATAACATGCAAGGCAAATGGCAAACGTTATGTTACGGATCTCTCTTTTGAGAGTGAGGAAGATTTTAATAACTGGTTTGATAGAATAATGCGTATTCATCGTTTGACGATGAATGAGGAATCATCGTTGCAGCATTGCACAGATCGGAAGGGTGTGGATGATTTTTATCTGAGAATTGATGTCGAACTGAAACACATTGTATCCACGGAAACGCATAATATTCATATACGAAAAATGCCCAAACATAAATATACATGGGATTATCTTAAAAAAGCAGGGATGCTTGATGATGAAATGATCTTGTATTTGAAAGATCGTGTTGTATCTGGATATGGTTTTTTGATTTCTGGCAGAGGAGGATCGGGAAAGTCGACATTGTTAAATAATATGATTGATTTAATTCCATTTTATGAATCGGTCCTTGTATCACAAGAATCGGACGAGCTTTATTCTAATGTGCATCCTCAAATTCAGTTTGAACATACCATGGAAATTAAACGTCCAAATGAAAAAATCGAATATACATTAGAAGATGAACTTAGACTTGGTTTGTTACAGGATATTGACAATTTTGTAATTGGAGAGATTAAGGGAGGAGAAGCTCTAAATTGCTTTACCACAGCCATGAGTACAGGTGCTAGATTCTTTGGAACGATACATAGCAATTCAGCTGCCGGATCTGTGATACGTCTTGCACAGTGTGCAAGATATGTATCAGATTATTCTATGGAAACATTGGAGGAAATGCTTACAGCAACACCGTTTACGCTGATACATATGAGTAATTTCAGCATTGATGAAATATTGGAAATTGATGGGTGGAATACATCAATGCAACGATTGGAATACTTAAAAGTTTATAATAAAAAAGATCATCTTAAACCGTGTGCATAATAAAAATGAGATATTTGCGCCAATTTGGCGCAAATGGGAAGGACTATCTTATGAATGAAGAAAAAATGAAGCGAAAACAGGAAGAACGTAAAATTAGGGAAATCAATAATTCCTTAAAATATCTTTCAAGTCCAGTGCAAAAAGAAATAGGTATTCTGGCAGTACAGGAACAGGATAATGTTTTTTTGTGTGAGGATAAAATGTATAAAAAAGTATATACTGTTCGTCCGGCAGTATTGAAAAATAAAAAAAATGAATTGATCAAGGCATTATGTAATGGATTCCACAATAGAATACGCTTCACCCAGATTTTGAAAAATAATGGGGATAAATTAGGTAACTATATGTTTATGACGGTGAACTTTGAGGCAGAAACATATTATGAAGCAAGAAAAAAGATTACAGAATTTGAAAACAAACTCCGGATGGAAATTACTTCAATCTTGAATATTGATATACAGACCTGTACATTAGATAGTTTACTTAGTTATATTATTTGGAACTATTCCGGGAGAATGCAACAAATAGATACAGGTCAATTATTTACCTCAAAAACAGGGCTACATTTTTTTGATACCTGTAAAGATAGAGGAATAGGAAGATTTTCGGTTGATGGAAATTATGGAATTGTGTGTATTGGAAAAGCTTATCCTGATGAGATGCCGGATGTAACAACAATGTTTGCTAAGCAAAAGGCAACTTATCAGATATGTGTTGATTTTCAAAGTTATTCACCTGAGGATAAAGAAATTTATCAGTTGGTCTTAAATCGTAGATATTGTAATGAAAAATATGAAGCAGATAAAGAGAATATTGTGAACATGAGTTATTTCCTTATAGCCATTAGGAATGATTCCGAACAACTGGAAAATCTGGCTGAATTTATTTTCGATTATTATGATAGTAAGAATATATTGATTATGCCGGCAGTGGACCGTGCCAAGGAAATTTACCTGAGCACAAGTTCACTTGGAATGAGAGATTTTCATTCTATGCAGAACGCAGATATACAAACTATTAGCAGTCTTTTTATGTAGGGAGAAAAGATTATGGCATTTATAACAACAAAGTATGGAAAAACAAAACAATATGATGAACCTTTATATATTAACCCTCAATCAACGGAAGAATTATTTCCAGTAAAAGCAATTGATGAATCTGGAATTTTTGTTCTTAATAATGAAAAGTATTCTAAATTATTTAAACTGTCGGATATTAACTTTGCTGGGGTAACAGATCTCGAACAGAAAACGATAATTATCAATTTCAGCAAGGTACTCAATAGTATCAATTGTCGGTTTTCATATACAGTAGCGGATGAATATGTAGATGAAAGCGCATTTAGCAAGCGTATTCTGTATAAGAAACGTGGTGATGATATGGATATGCTTTGCGATGCTTTTAATGAAGTAATCAATGAAAAGGTTACAGATGCAAAGCAGGGATTGTATCAAACAATCTATCTAACTCTTACTGTAGAAGCAAAAAATATTCGCGAAGCAAAAAATGCATTGGCCAGCGTAGAAGCAACTTTGAGCAGTACTTTAATTCAGATTGGAATCAATGGAATGGCTGGATCTTCGTTAGAGCCGGTATCTTTAAATGAGAGAATGCAGATTTGGTATAATTTTACACATACGGGACTTCATACAAATTACAAGTTTGATTGGCAAAGCTGTATGAAACAGAATAAAGATTGGATTGATATTGACAGTCCGGAATCGTTAGTCTTTTACAATGACTATTTTATCCTTAATGGTAATAGTGATGGTCGAGTGATGTATATTTCAAGGCATGCAC
>JAUUNJ010000173.1 GCA_030844625.1 Roseburia sp.
GAGGAAGTATTTCTCTTGGTGGTGAGAATGTGAGCAATTACAGTATGGACAGTCTTATGAAGAATTTCAGCTTTGTATTTCAGAATGTATATCTGTTCCAGGATACCATAGCAAATAACATTCGTTTCGGACAGGAAGATGCACCGATGGAAAAAGTGATAGAAGCGGCTAAAAAAGCCTGCTGTCATGACTTTATTATGGCGCTTCCAGATGGATATGAGACAGTAATCGGTGAAGGCGGTGCAAGTCTTTCCGGTGGGGAAAAACAGAGAATTTCTATTGCAAGAGCCATTATGAAGGATTCTCCGATTATTATTCTGGATGAGGCAACAGCCAATGTGGATCCGGAAAATGAAAAAGAACTGATGGAAGCCATCAATGCATTGACAAAGGAAAAGACAATTTTTATGATTGCCCACAGGCTGAAAACCGTCCGAAATGCAGACAAAATCTTAGTGCTGGATCATGGAAAAATTGTCCAGCAGGGCAGACACAGGGAATTGATGCAGAAGGAGGGAATTTATAAGAGATTTGTAGAATCAAGAGAATTAGCAGCAAGCTGGAAACTGTAAGAGAAAACATATTTTATGTGTTTATGATAGGCACTCTGTATTAGAAATTGCAGAGTGCCTATTTTGGCGAATAGTGTTATAATATTTATATATAAATATTTATATTAAAGGAAGTAGGTAAGATGAGAGGATTACCAACATGGGAGTATCTGGCAAAGAAAATGATTTGGCAGCAGTTGGGAAAGATTGAAAATAAGAAAATATTAGACTTCGGAAGTGGAGAAGGTGTAACTGCAAGTTATTACGCAAAGAATAATGATGTGATTGCCATTGAGCCGTCAGAAGAGGCTGTTGAAAACAGAGAAAAGGAAAATCAGTATATTCAGTTACTTGGAAGTACGGATAAATTAATGGAAATCCAAGATGAATCCTTTGATATAATATTGTGCCATAATGTTTTTGAATATGCAGAAGATAGAGAAAATATTTTGAAAGAATTTAGAAGATTACTAAAACCAAGTGGTTACATATCTATAGTAAAGCATAATCGTCCGGGTAGAGTTATGCAGATGGTTGTATTACTTAATAATTTTGAAAATGCAAATAGACTTTTGGATGGAAAGAATAGCAACGCTGTCAAATATGGTGCTATCAAATATTATGAAGATAGCGATTTGACAAAATGGTGTCCAAAGTTACAAATAAAAAAAGTTTATGGAGCGAGAACATTCTGGGATTTGCAACAAAATCAGGATATACAGAAAGATGCAAAGTGGCAGGAAGAAATGTTACAGATAGAGAGCAGGGTGGCTGATATAAAAGAGTATCAGGAGATAGCTTTTTTTCATCATGTGATTATGAAAAAGGCGTTATAAAGCAAATATAACTTGTAGAGTAGAAAATTTATAAAAATAGTATGATATATTGATAACGATACTTAATTTGAGGAGATATTATATGTTCTGGGACAAAGTGGCTGGGTTATATGATTTGTTTGAAAATATTTATAATGGTAAAGTGAATAGACAACTCTGCAAAGAAGTTGCCAAATTGATTCAGCATTCTGATAAAGTTATAGAATGTGCATGTGGAACGGGCATGATTACGAAATATATTGCGCCAAAATGTGAGGAATTGATAGCAACGGATCTCTCAATAGGTATGCTAAAACAGGCAAAAAGAAATTGTAGGGATTTTCCAAATGTTAAAATCAAAAAGGCAAACATAATGGAGTTAAAATATAAAGACGAAGAATTTGATAAGGTGATTGCCGGGAATGTGATTCATTTGCTTGATGAGCCGGATGCAGCATTGTCTGAATTGGAAAGGGTTTGTAAAAAGGGAGGAAAAATTATTATTCCAACATATGTGAATAATGAGAATATTGGAAAACCAAGCAAATTTGTGAGGATAATTGAGAAGTTTGGAGCAGGCTTTAAATGTCAATTCAATTACAAGACATATAAAGATTTTTTTGTAAAGGCAGGTTATTCTGATGTTGAATATCAGTTGGTGCAGGGAAAGATGCCTTGTGCTATTGCTATTATAACAAAGTAATTAGGTATCAGATTTACCATTTATTATTCTGGATGAGGCGGCAGCCAATGTGGAATCGGAAAATGATGTATCAGTTGCAAAAAAAGATATGAGAATGTTATAATAGCCCAATATTAAAAGAAAGAAAATTGAAATTTGGAGGAAAAAAGTAATGTACGAATATAAAGTAGTAGTGTTAAAGGTAAAAGAATGTGAGGAGACCTTTAATCATCTTGCAAAAGAGGGGTGGAGACTGGTTGCGATGGTTCCAAATAATGCAATGGGATACGGAATCGTGGCAACTTTGGAAAGAAAAAAAGTAATTTGAGAAGGTAATATAAATGGCTAATCCATGGGAAGAAATCAGTTTATCAGATTATGAAAATCATATGAAATTAGATTCGGTCATGCAGTTGCAAGCTATGAATCAGATGATGAAAGGACAATTTCAATTCTATCCTGTGCAGACTGTAATGATTCTTGGAATTGCAGGAGGTAATGGGCTTGAGCATATAGACATTGAGAAATATAAGAAAATATATGGTGTTGATATCAATGCAGAATATTTGAAAATGGTTCAGGAAAGATATCAGAATTTATCTGGTATATTAGAGTGTCTGCATAAAGATTTAATCGTTGCATCGGATGAACTGCCACGGGCGGAATTAGTCATCGCAAATCTTCTGATTGAATATATTGGATATGAAGTTTTTCAAAAAACAATTACTCATGTACAACCAAGATATGTTTCTTGTATTATTCAGATAAACACAGATAAGAAAGAATGGGTATCTGATTCACCATATCTTCATGCTTTTGATGATCTGGACAAAGTTCATCATCAGATGGAAGAAAATATACTGTCTAAAAAAATGCAGGAAATAGGTTATCAATTGATTCAGACTTTAGAGCATCCGTTACCCAATGGGAAAAAGCTTGTACAGATTGATTTTAAAAGATAAATTTTTGTACAATTTTTAAGCAATAAATGTAGAGGAAAATTATGAGCGATTTTTCAATCAATGAAATCAATGCAAAATATGAATAAAATATAAGAATTATTGCCTAAAAAGCATCTGTTTATTATAATGTCTGTGAGGTGATTTTATGGAGATTAGAGTATTACGGTACTTTTTAACGGTAGTTCGAGAAGAAAGCATAACAAAGGCTGCGGATGTGCTGCACATTACACAACCTACATTAAGCCGTCAGTTGTCAGCGTTAGAAGAAGAAATTGGTGTGACACTGTTTCATAGAGGTTCAAGAAAAATCACATTAACGAATGAGGGACTTCTGCTTAGAAGAAGAGCAGAGGAAATCCTTGACCTGGTGGATAAGACAACGGAGGAACTTCTGATACAGGATGATCAGATAGAGGGTAAAATTACCGTTGGCACAGGGGAACTTGCATCCATGCAGGTTGTATCAGAATTAATTGGCGGCTTTCAAAAGAAATATCCCAGAGTGCAGTTTGAGATATATACTGCGACAGCTGACCAGGTAAAAAATCGAATGGAAAGAGGGCTTGTGGATGTAGGACTTCTTCTTGAACCGGTGGATATGGAAAAATATGAATTTGTCAGATTAGATATTCCGGAAAGATGGGTAGTGTTAATGCGTCCGGACGATGAACTTGCCGGTTATCCGGAGATTACAAAAAACAAGTTAAAAGATCGTAATCTGATTGTGCCGAGTCGATTGAATGTACAAAGTGAACTGGCTAACTGGTTTGGAGAAGATTTTGATTCTCTTAACATATCTTATACAACAAATCTTGGGACGAATGCTGCGATAATGGTTCAGAAAGGCTATGCAAATGCAGTAGTGGTAGAAGGGGCTGTTCCATTCTGGAACCAAAATATTGTAACGTCAAGACCACTTTCGCCAACACTTACTGCAACAACAGTTCTTGCATGGAGGCGTAATCAGCCATTTGGTAGAGCGACAGAAAAGTTCATTGAAGAATTGCGATGCCTTTTAGGTATGGATGAGCCATAAAAACTAAGTATTCGACATATTAATACACATAAATTAAAATTAGAGCATGGGATAAAAACTATCCGATGCTCAATTTTTATGTAATAAGAAATTTCGCATATGGAGGCTTAAATAATGGATAAGTATACCCTTAGAAATGCAGGACTGACAGAGGATGAGATTATAAAAATCATGAAAACACCTATGATGGTTGAAAAGCAGAAAATGCTAAAAAAAATCAGGTGCAGACTGGTGAATGACATTCATAAAGAACAACAGAAACTGGATTCTTTGGATTACATACTCTATCAGTTGCAGAATGGAGGAAATGATAATGATTTTTGATGAGAAACTTATGTTAAGCAATGGAGTTACGATTCCACAGTTTGGTCTTGGAACGTGGTTTATTGATGATGAAAAGGTGGCTGATGCTATCAAGGCTGCCGTAAAAATAGGATATCGTCATTTTGATACTGCTCAGGCTTATGGAAATGAGCGTGGAGTGGGTGAAAGTATCCGTACCTGTGGTATTCCACGGGAAGAACTTTTTGTGGTATCTAAGGTTGCAGCAGAGCATAAGACATACGATGAGGCTATGAATGGAATAAATGAAACATTGTCAAAGATGGGACTTGATTATCTTGACATGATGATTATTCACAGTCCACAGCCATGGGCAAAGGTGAATCAGTCAGAGGACAGATATGTGGATGGGAACAGGGAAGCATGGAGAGCTCTGGAAGATGCATATAAGGAAGGAAAGCTAAAGGCAATTGGTGTATCTAATTTTCAGATTGAAGATATTGCGAGCCTGATTGAAACAGCTGAGGTTAAGCCTATGGTAAATCAGATTCTAGTTCATATCAGTAATACACCAATAGAGTTAATTGATTACTGTCAGAAAAATGGAATTGTTGTGGAAGCATATTCACCAATTGCTCATGGGGAGATTCTGAATAATAAGGAAATCGCAGATGTAGCAGATAAATATGGTGTTACTGTTCCACAGCTCTGCATTCGTTATACCCTTCAATTAGGTCTGATTAGTCTGCCAAAAACAGGTAATCCGGAACACATGAAGTCCAATGCAGAAGTCGATTTTGTAATCAGCGATGAAGATATGAAAATGCTTAAGAACTTCAAACACATCGAGAACTACGGTAAAAGCAGTGGATTTCCTGTTTATGGAGGAAAGATGTAGGTGGATGCATGGGATTTGGTAATGCAACTATTAGGTAAATCATAATAATGACAGGAGATGAAAACAATGAGTGAAAAAATAGTACAGACAGCAGGAAGAAATCAGTTAGGAGATTTTGCACCTGATTTTGCACATTTTAATGATGATGTGCTTTTTGGAGAAAACTGGAATAATCAGGATATCGATTTGAAAACGAGATGCATTGTGACAGTAGTGGCGATGATGGGTGCAGGTTCCATTGATTCGTCAATGAAATATCATCTTACCAATGCGAAGAATAAAGGTGTTACAAGAGAAGAGATGGCAGCAATCATTACTCATGCGGCTTTTTATGTTGGTTGGCCCAAAGGCTGGGCGATGTTTAACATGGCGAAAGAAGTATGGTCAGAAGAATAGAAGGGATGGATAGATATGGTGAAGGTAACAACAAGAGAAGAATTTGAAAAGATGGATGTATTTGGTATAGGTGCTCCTAATGATGCATTTGCACAGTATTTTATTGGGAATTCGTTTTTAAAACCTGTAACTGATTTGGAGAATGGTGGATTTCCAATGTTTAACGTAACATTTGAGCCGGGATGTAGAAACAACTGGCACATCCACCATGCAAAA
>JAUUNJ010000174.1 GCA_030844625.1 Roseburia sp.
AAATATTGCTGGATTCACTAATAATTGACTGCATACCAACATAAACACCATCATAATGCTCCACTAAATCTATGGTGCATTCAGGATTTGCTATTCGATCAGAATTTGCCATCACACTAATAATGGCTGCTGTTTCATATTTTTTTTTGATTTGAAATAGTATTGCCTCATATTGAATAAGATCCTCATCGTCCATACATGGGGGATAACAAATAATCACTGCATCATAATCTATACTATCATCCAGTGTTGCTATTTGTGTATACCCAGCATCATACCCCATATATTGACAAGCTAAGTTTCGAAACCATACATGTGAATTATATTTAGATTCTATTTTTTCTATCAAACTATTAAGCCAGTATAATTCTGTAGTTGCACCTTCACTAAGTGCTATAGAATCTCCCAAAACAAGTATACTTGTATCAAAACCAGATTTCAATTTCCCATAAAAGTTAGAATTTAGTTCTAGTTTTCTCCGTTCTCTTTCTTTTTGTTGTTCTTGAAATGCAACTTGATAATTTTCTTCCAAATTTTTTTCTTGAAGTTTATATCTATTAAATCCAATCACAACTAGCAATAAAAAACATAATGCTATAATAAAATTCTTATATTTCATATGTACACCTAATACTTATTTTATCAAGTTATTTCAAACAGATACTTCGTAACCACTTGTTCCATTAAAACAAATTCCCCCATCTTAAATTCATTTCAGGAAACAATCATAAGTGTGAACTAATAACTCAATAAATAAAAATTTAAATTCTCACGGCATTTCTGTTTCTGATTTATCATAAAAGTCACTGATAATAACATAGACCTAATGGGGTATAACCCGCCACACAACGTTGTTACCAGAACTGTATTACTAAGCAATTTGTCCCACGCATCGAAATAATACTGAATTCTTAAAATTCTTTTTCTCCGTTGTGCACTATTATATTCTTTACTTTTATTTTTATATTTCTATAGCTAGAAATCAACTTCCATCCTCCAATTCTATATAATGTCAAAAATATAAATCTATTTTTTCTTTTTTTCGATGGATGAGAAAGTTGAGGATTATGTTGAACTGCCTTTTTATAATCTGCTTTATAAAACCATATTCTTTCTTTACTTATCGCATCACAGATATATTGTCCCTTTTCTGTATTTACTGAAACCAAAGATATTCCATTTTTTAAACTTATTCCTGAACTTTTCTCAAGTTGATCCTGATTATATATCTTTTCAAATCCCCAAAAATCCCCTATTGTAATATCTCCTGATCTTTCAAGTCTTGCATATTGACACTGATAACAACTTTCTCTGTAAGAATCTCCAGCTAAAAACATAGCGTAATAATGATCATTTTCAAAATTATATTTTTCTTTCCTAATTTGATGTTCCTTTGTTTCAATCTCAATTTTCCCTTGCATATATCCATCTGGACCTCTAAATGACACCTCTGATATTCTTTCACCTGAAATAATTTTTTCTTGCAATGACTCCTCCCAATGTAATGTTGACGGTGTTCCATGACAAATTAAATCCACTAATAATAAGTTTTCATACTCATTTTCTAAATAACTTTTTATTGCCGATACTTGGCATGGTGTTCCTGAAAAAAGCACTTTTTTCCCATCCAATAGTTGTTGTTTTACTAGAGGATAGCATTCTCTAGCATCACTCTGTACATATTTGGACCCTTGAAGGATTTTTAATTCTGCTTTATCTTTAATCATAGTATGCTTTACTGTAACAATGTTTCCTTTCGGAACAATTGCAGCTCCAAACACCACTCCACCGTGCTCTAAGATATATTCAGCAAGAGCTGCAAACATTCCCCCAGAAGATGATTTTTCTTTTGTTTTGGGATTCAAGTTTACACCTGCATAACATGTTATTGGATATGCTACAGAAATATTTTCAACAGGACACCTTTTTTCACATAATCCACAATTAATACATTTTTCTTTCTGTATTGTAGGATATAAAAATCCTTTTTTATTATATCTCATTTTCACAGCATGTACTGGGCAAACAATTTCACATAATCCACAGCCGCTGCATTTATCCATTTTTTTTAAAACAGTCTCTCTCATCCACATCTCCTACTCTTGCAACAAAGCACCTTTTAAGTATCTTTCGCTACTCTTTCTTAAATCGGCTATCTTATGCGATAAATCGCACTCACCACGCAAGCCAAAATTTCCTGCTTGTTCTTCTAATTCTTCATAAGTAACTCCTACATGCTCTATTTCTGCCTTGGTAAACAGCTGTTTCAATCTAGGATCCTGACGATAATCTCCTAAATAATAAAACTCTTTCCCGTAAATCATTGAAAATACAGATCCATGAAAAGAATTTGTAAGTACAAATTTAGCATATCTGATATAACCTAAAAAATCTTCTGGTCCCTCTTCATTTGCTAACTTTATTCCATTGAGCAAAACCTTATAAGAATTATTTCTGGATATCAACGTAATAATCGGCATCCCCCATTTTTTCTTCATCCTTCTAATTGTATGTAACAATTTATCATCATGGTACACGCTATATAAAAATATATAGTCTCCTTGTATCTTTCTTGGAGCAGCAATTTTATTATAATCCTCTTTATCTAATAACAGGGTAGGATCAAGCGAAACCTCTATCTTCTTTTCATTATTAAACATCTGATTAATAACATCGGATGCATACTGTTCCCTTACAGAAATAGATGTATACTCCTCCAAGCATTTTTTATATCTATCGTAATCTGATATTTTTCCTCCTCCCATACTAGCTGCATAGGAGATTTTTTTTAGCCCATGAACATCTTCCAGCAAATAATCCCAAGAAAAATCCGCACACTCGGTATTCCATATCTGATCACTACCAGTAATAATTAACGAATATTGATTTGATAACAATGAATTTTTATTAAATGCCGAGTATTTATCCTTGCTGATTGCCAAATTACTATTCAAAAACCCTTGAAAAGCATCTTTTCTTTTTTTATATTTATTGGCAATACTAAGTTTTAAAATATTGCCAATTAAATTTCTTATATTTGTTATTGGAACAAATAATTTATAAAACTCCTCTTGTCCACTTGGAATATAATCAATCAATTCATTCTCTATTCCCAACTTATCTGTCAAATATTTCTGCAAAGCATATGCTTGTAAAACAGATCCATAGTTCTCTGCTCTATGAAATGTCAAAACCCCTACTTTTTGTCCGTTATTTAAATTATTCATGTTTCTCCTTTTTCTTCAACGTACGTCTCAACATGTATTTTAATTCTATAAATTCTTGAGTTCTTCTAAAGCATAAAAACCATACAATATTTATAGCAACTATACAAAATAATAATTTAAAGATTAATTCTATAAAAATTGGAAAATTTATAAAGCTAGCAAGTATACTAATCAACACATTGATGATGAAGCCACCCGCAATATATTTTGTGAACCTTCGCAGATACACACCAGGATCTTCTTTCAAAATATATTTAAAAACATTGTGAATAACCCATGGTAAGCTTACACATCCTGAGCTAATGATGGTTGCTAAAACAACACCATAAACTCCCCATATCTGTACAAAGATTACGTTTAATACAATGTTGATAATACTACAAATTAATGGACGAAATCTATCCTGATGCCAAATTCCTGCTGCCTCTTTGTAAACACTAAAAAATTGAGTAAGCTCGTATACACAAAAATATATTACCAAAAGGACTACTATTATATCATTCAGCATCAGTTCGCGACCAACCCAAATTTCCATAAACGGCTGCATTAGAGTTAAAAAACATCCCACACAAAATGTTAGCAGCCACAAGATTCCAAAAAACAACATATTAAATGTTTTCTTAACTTTTTCTATTGTATCTACAATCAAACTGTTTCCTATACCTGCTGTGATTGAAGTATGTATAATAGTAAAGCATCCTAATATGGCCGAAATTAAATAATAATAATTCTGATACATAGCTAACATAACTAGCCCCAACATAGATGAAATCACCAATGTATCCCCAGAGGACAATAATGTTGTTGCAAGTTTTGTTGTAAACAAATCTTTTATCTTTCCATTGATTACTTTTTGTTCATTTCTTGTCAGATTCCCTTTAGGTTCTAAATCAGGATACCTCTTTTTTGCGCAGTATGCAGTTATAATGTTGTGCAAAACTTGACTCAACAAAAGTATAGAACAATAAAAATAATAATCTTTAAAAGCGACCAGACTCAAAACTTGCGAAATATATTTTAGTGTATCGGTTAAAATAAAAACCTTACTAATTATATCTGCTCGCTGATATGCTTGCAGGAGACTTGTTTTGTATGCAAATAGCCAATATGTCAACACAGTTGCTGACAGATTTAAGAAATACAAAATATATAAATTTATGTTTCCTGGTAATCCCCCTGAAATTAGTCGAGGTAGGATTGGAGTAATTACCAATCCTATAATTAAGATAAGTGTTCCAATAGTTCTGTAGTACCGTTTATATAAATTTAATAATGCACATAATTTAGGTTTATTATTATCTGCAATTGGTTTATACATGGAAAATACCATTGCAGAGCCTACTCCTAACTCAGCTAAATTTAAAACTTGGAGGATAGAATTAAATAAGCTATTTAAGCCCAGAAAATCTGCACCAAGATAGTGTATGATAATAGTGCGCATTACAAATGGCATTAACATTTGATATATTTTTAATACCATCCCATATACAATATTTCTAGTGGCATTTTTACTCTTTTGTAATTTCATAGTCTTCCCTTTTCAATATACTTGGAGTGTGTTTTTGTCCTATTAGATATAAGCATAAGAAAATAAAATATGTAATAACATCAGTACTTGCCTCGGTATGAAAAAAGAATAACAAACAAAACATAGTATACGTTGAGATTTTAGAATAAATTGTTTTTGTTTTTCGGTTCGTCCTCATAATCACAAGCAGCACACACAACCAAAGTGAAAGGATAATTATTCCACCTCGCAACATTA
Source organism: Roseburia sp. (assembly GCA_030844625.1). Taxonomy (GTDB): domain Bacteria; phylum Bacillota; class Clostridia; order Lachnospirales; family Lachnospiraceae; genus Eubacterium_G. The sequence goes on from JAUUNJ010000174.1 coordinate 4,993, forward strand.
AGTCAAGTATTTGGTTATGTGCCATTGTCCATGCATATTCATATTCTGACGGTAATATCGCATATTGTGTTCCGTATTTTCCATATCCCCAAATAGGTGATCTAATAATCTGTGCTAATGCAACTCTCCATATGTAGATTCTCCCTGTAAAAGTGGCATCTTTTCCAAACAGTACATTCATCAACTGATTCAATGGCTCTTGAAACAGCTCTCTAACAAAGATAATTAGAAAAAAACATATTGCATGAAATACCATTACAAATTTTTCATTTACCAATGGTGTGTGCGTGATAATTTTTCTCAATGGAACAAACAACACTATCAAAATCACTACCATTGCCGTTGTGCTGCTCTCAATAAGAATTGAGTTTACAATACAACCAATCGCCAAAATTCCCCAAAAAATTGCAAAATTAATCCTTTTCCTTGTTCCTTCTAATTTCACATAGTGATATGCTGACAAAAGATTTGTAATAACAAAATACATAATTTTATTATTTTTCCACCCCAGAACATATCCGTTCATCAAAAATGGAGCGCCTGCTGGATAAAGAACTGTCACTATAGTATCAAAAATACACCAGATATAAAATGCTGCTAGTATTGGGCCTTCCAACAAATCCGTCTCTTCTTTTATATGTCGGTCTAGCCACACCAATAGAATTGCGGATTTGATCATTGATGTAATATTATTAAAAACAAGTTCTCCACCTGTTATAAGAGTAATCGTTATATACGCAATCAAATACAATAAGAACAGAGTTGTTATCGGAGTTGGTTTTTCTATTTTTTTAGTCTTTATAAGCAGAAAACAAATATCAGACAACATATATAATGCCAATATA
>JAUUNJ010000175.1 GCA_030844625.1 Roseburia sp.
TTTGCTCCGATTCATCAAACACATCAACAACACCGCTAATCAGAACATCTCCCTTTTTCACTCTATCCCCTGCTTTCACCATTGCTTTACCTTTTCTCACCAAAATAGACATTATTTTTCCGTCCCGATTAGCTACAATATCATAAGGTTCGTCTTCCTGAACACTGATTTCAGTTATGTAATTTTCCTTGACATGAATAATAAGGTTTGTTCCTTTTATTTCCGCACACACCCAGCTAATATCATTAAAATTCTTTCTGATTTCTTTTTCCAGTCCGTTACAGTCTATTTTCGTTTTAATAATACCTTCACAGATATCTTGTTCCTTTATAAAACTCACAATTTGATTCTCGGAATAAGAATAATTCCCATCCACTGATATTTTCCAAATAAACAGAGAATTGACGCTTATAAGCAGTATAAAAACCATAACTGTTCCGATTATAATTTTCAATACCGGAAAATTTACAAGAGTTGCATACAGCCCCTTTTCTTCTAATCTTAAGACAGGAATGTTAAATTTATTTAAGATATTCTTTAAATCTTCAAACTCTCTATAATCCACTATAAAATTGGTGGTTTCCTCTTGAATTTGAATATTACGCAGGTTTATATTTCCTGAGTGATTCAAAAGTCTGTAAATATATCCACTTTCAATTTCCACCCTATAAAAATGTAATTTCACTGATACAGCCGCCTATCACCATTGATTCGTTGTTATAATATTCTATGTTAAGATTTGTACCAATAATATGAATTTTATATTTTTTGCAGATTACTTCAATTTCTGTATCTGTTATTGTTTTTATACACTTATAATTTTCCAGCACAATTTCGCTTCTGCCTACAATTTGACAGAGACATTCATGCTTTAGCACATCCCTTGGGATATCATGGCTGTCATCAACATTAAACATATAATCGCCTTAATAAGTCTTTTTATAATATATTCATAAAAATAATGGATAGAAACACAAAACTCCCCGGAATCGGTTGTTTTTCTTCGAAATAAATAAAAAACTCAAGACAAAACGTCCTGAGTTTTTATAAAAATTATTATTTAACTAATTGATTAGTTATATTTGCGCTTTCTTGCAGCTTCTGATTTTTTCTTGCGCTTAACGCTTGGCTTTTCGTAGTGTTCACGCTTACGAATTTCCTGCTGGATACCAGCCTTTGCGCAATTTCTCTTGAATCTACGTAAAGCACTGTCGATTGATTCGTTTTCTTTTACGATAACGCTTGACATTCTTCCTGACCTCCCTCCAGTTATGAATTCCTAAAACTGTAGGTATTTGTGTTAACACACTTAAAATATTATACCATATTTTTAAATGGCGTCAACCTGTTTTTATGATAACTGGCTTTCTAAAATTGCCTTTGCTGCTTTTACAGCATCATCTGCACCTGCCGGATTCTTTCCTCCTGCCTGTGCCATGTTCGGACGACCGCCACCACCGCCGCCTACAAGTTTGGCAATTTCTTTAATCATATTGCCTGCATGGGCACCTTTTGAAATGGCATCATCATCTGCCATTACGATAACATTTGCCTTATCACCTGTAGTCGATACGACAACAATAACGCCTCCGTTCATTTTTTCTTTTAACTGATCTCCAAGATTTCTGAGACCGTTCATATCTACATCGGCAACTTTTGTGGCGAGAAGTTTTACACCTTTAACCTCTACTACCTGACTCATTACATCCCCAACGGATTCATTTGCCAGCTTTGCTTTTAACTTTTCATTTTCGCTGATTAAAGACTTGATTTCATCATTTAATGACTGAATCTTCTTTGACAGCCCAAAAGGCTCAGATTTGGCAATTTTTGCCGCCTCATAAAAGGCTTTTTCCATTTCCTGATAATGTTTCATCAATCCTGTGGATGTTAAAGCCTCAATACGTCTTACGCCGGCAGCGATGCCAGCCTCTGAAACAATCTTAAAGGATGAAATAACACTTGTGTTTGAAACATGAGTACCACCGCAAAGTTCTATGGAATAATCTCCCATAGATACCACTCTTACTGTATCACCGTATTTCTCGCCGAATAAAGCCATCGCTCCGGTTTTCTTTGCTTCCTCGAGACTCATTTCCTGCGTAATAACATCCAGACCATTTGCAATCTGTTCATTGACAAGAGCTTCCACTTTTGAAATTTCTTCTCCGGTCATTGCCTGAAAATGAGTAAAATCAAATCTCAGTCTGTCTGCGTCCACATAGGATCCTGCCTGTTCTACATGCTCTCCGAGAACCAGTTTCAAGGCTTTCTGAAGAAGGTGTGTTGCACTATGGTTTTTTGCTGTATCTCCTCTCAGGGATGAATCGACCTTTAATGTAACTTTATCTCCCATCTGGAACATACCTTTTGTAACCTGTCCCACATGACCGATCTTACCGCCTAAAAGTTTAATTGTTTCCACAACCCTGAACTCTCCGTTTGGGGTAATGATAATACCTTTATCTCCAACCTGTCCACCCATTGTTGCATAAAATGGAGTTTCGTCAACAATAATTGTTCCCTTATCACCATCCGCGAGTGCCTGTACAACTTCTGTCTCTGTTGTAAGTGCTGTGATAACAGAGTCTTCTATTAATCTGTCATATCCCACAAATTTAGACGTAATCTTAGGATCAATTTCCTCATATACTGTTGCATCGGCACCCATATAATTTGTCTTCTTACGTGCTTTTCTTGCTGTTTCTCTCTGTACGTCCATAGCCTTGTGGAAGCCTTCTTCATCCACGGTAAATCCCTTTTCTTCAAGAATTTCCTGTGTTAAATCAAGTGGAAATCCGTATGTGTCATAAAGCTTGAACGCATTGTCTCCTGACAATACTGTTTCACCGCTGGTTTTCATTCCCTCTTCCATTTCAGAAAGAATATTAAGACCTGTATCTATGGTCTTGTTAAATTTATTTTCCTCTTCGGTCAGAACCTTGAAAATCATATTTTTCTTTTCATCAAGTTCCGGATATCCATCTTTTGAACTGTCGATTACAGTCTCAGAAAGCTTTGCCAGAAACTGTCCGTCAATTCCAAGAAGTCTTCCGTGTCTTGCGGCTCTTCGGATCAGTCTTCTCAAGACGTATCCTCTTCCTTCGTTAGAAGGCATAATTCCGTCAGAAATCATGAATGTTGCCGAACGGATATGGTCTGTAATAATTCGGATGGAAACATCCCATTTATATTCTTTCTTGTATTCTTTTCCAGCAATTTCACAGACTTTATCCCTTAAAGATTTGATTGTGTCTACATCAAAAATAGAATCAACATCCTGTACAACCGTTGCCAGTCTTTCCAGCCCCATACCTGTATCAATGTTTTTATTTTGTAACGTCTTGTAATTGCCTTTGCCGTCATTCTCAAACTGTGTGAAAACATTGTTCCAGATTTCGATATATCTGTCGCAATCACATCCTACGGTACAATCCGGTTTTCCACAGCCATATTTTTCACCACGGTCATAATAGATTTCTGAGCAGGGACCACAAGGACCTGCACCGTGCTCCCAGAAATTATCTTCCTTGCCGAATTTAAAGATTCTTTCAGCAGGAATCCCCATTTCTTTATTCCATATATCAAAAGCTTCATCATCTTCCAGATAAACGGAAGGATATAATCTGTCTGCTTCCAGACCTACTACTTCTGTCAAGAATTCCCATGACCAGTGAATGGCCTCTGTCTTAAAGTAATCACCAAAAGAAAAGTTTCCGAGCATTTCAAAAAAGGTACCATGACGCGCTGTCTTTCCGATATTCTCAATATCACCGGTTCTGATACATTTCTGACAGGTTGCCACTCTTCTTTTCGGCGGAATTTCCTGACCTGTAAAATAAGGCTTTAACGGAGCCATGCCTGCATTAATCAGTAATAAACTATTGTCATTATGCGGAACCAAAGAAAAACTGCCCATAACAAGATGATCTTTTGACTCAAAAAAGTCCAAGTACATTTTTCTAAGTTCATTTAATCCATACTGTTTCATGTTATTGTCCTCCTTAGTCAGCTTTTATCTGATGGTAAGCTTTTTTACCTTTCTTAATCAGGAGTGCGTTATCATCATTAAAATCTGCTGTTGTGAAAGATGTATCTATTGCTGTAACCTTATCACCGTTAACGGAAACACCGCCCTGCTGTACAAGACGTCTTGCCTCTCCTCTGGAAGATGCAAGTTTTGTGTCAACCAAAAGTGTTAAGATATCTTTTCCCTCATCCAGTTCGGATTTGGCATATGATGTGGTAGGAATATCGCTGGAAACGCCACCGTTTGCAAACAGCGCTCTTGATGCTTCCTGCGCCTTTACAGCTTCCTCTTCACCATGAACTAATTTTGTCAGCTCAAAGCCAAGAACTTCTTTTGCCTTATTCAACTGGCTTCCCTGCCAGCTTTCCATTGCCTCGATTTCTTCCAGAGGAAGAAATGTAAGCATTTTTAAACACTTAATTACATCTGCATCATCCACATTTCTCCAATACTGGTAGAATTCATACGGTGATGTTTTTTTCGGATCAAGCCATACAGCTCCGCTTACAGTTTTGCCCATCTTTTTGCCTTCTGAGTTCAGAAGCAAAGTAATTGTCATGGCAGAGGCATCCTTGCCCAGCTTACGACGAATCAATTCCGTACCTCCAAGCATATTGCTCCACTGGTCATCACCACCGAACTGAAGATTGCAGCCATAATCCTGATATAATCTGTAAAAATCGAAACTTTGCATAATCATGTAGTTGAATTCTAAGAAACTTAAACCTCTTTCCATTCTCTGCTTATAACACTCGGCTGTAAGCATTCTGTTTACACTGAAATGAGGTCCCACTTCCCTTAACACATCAATATAATTAAGATCCAGCAGCCAGTCTGCATTGTTAACCATTAATGCTTTATCTTCTGAAAAATCAATAAACTTGCTCATCTGTTCTTTAAAACACTCTACATTGTGGTCAATAGTCTCTTTTGTCATCATCTGGCGCATATCCGTTTTTCCTGACGGATCACCAATCATGGCTGTACCTCCGCCAATCAACGCAATAGGCTTATTGCCTGCCATCTGTAATCTCTTCATCAGGCAGAGTGCCATGAAGTGACCAACATGAAGACTGTCTGCAGTAGGATCAAATCCGATATAAAAAACAGCCTTTCCATTATTAATTAACTCTTTAATCAGGGCTTCATCCGTAACCTGAGCAATCAGGCCGCGTGCCTGTAATTCTTCGTACGTATTCATTCTTTATCTCCTTAAAATAAACTCAATAAAAGATTTTAGCATATGCACTTGTTTTTTTCAAGAAAGATGGAAGAATTAAACTATAAATATAAATTCATCACTAAAGAAGGATACAGATAACTCCCCGGCTCTGATCGTTGGTTATTTTTTCAATGGTTCCCTGCATACGCGCCTGGGTTTCCTCTGTAAGATTATTAATTTTATTAAGAATTCCCTCATCAACGATTTGTCCAATTGATTTGCCGAATATATTGGTCTCCCAAATGCTTGATCCATCCTCTTTATTATTTATAAAATTAATTAAATCCTGTGCCTGTTCCTCCGTACCTATAATTGGTGAAATCTCTGTCAGGATATTTGCTTTTACAAAGTGAATGGACGGAGCTGTCGCTTTAATTTTTACACCATATTTATTGCCGCTTCTGATTAATTCCGGATTTTCCAGAACAATTTCTTCCTTCTCAGGTGTTACAATTCCATATCCTGTAGATTTCACCTTGCTGATTGCTTCATTTACCTTGATATAATTATTCTTTTCGGCAGCCAATTCTTTCACCAGTCTTATAA
>JAUUNJ010000176.1 GCA_030844625.1 Roseburia sp.
GGACTTTGGATAATGCATTTATCATTCTGGATGAAGCCCAAAATACAACACCTGCCCAGATGAAAATGTTTCTCACCCGTATAGGTTTTGGCTCCAAAGTTATTGTTACCGGTGACAGAACACAGAAAGATCTGCCCCGGGATACGGTTTCCGGTTTGGAAATTGCCCTGAAGGTACTGAAAAATGTTGAGGACATAAGTTTTGTGTTCCTGGACAATAACGATGTTGTGAGACATCCGCTGGTTCAGAAAATTGTAAAGGCATATGAAGACTATGACAATAAAATGGCCAATATCAGAAAGGACAGAAAAAAGTCATAGTATACGGTATCAACAACAGGGTAAAATTAAAAATATATAAAAAGGACAGACAAGTGAATATTTATATAGAGAATGAATACAAAAATACAATAGATATGGATTACAAAAGTATTATTACATCAGTTGTCAGAGAAGCTGTAGAATTTGTGGATTGTCCTTATGAATGCGAGATTAATATTACAATCACAGATAATAATACCATTCAGGAAATCAACAGGGAACAGCGCAATATTGACAGACCTACTGATGTTTTATCGTTTCCGTTGCTCGAATATGATTCGCCCGGTGATTTTACAAATGTTGAAGAGGATCTAAGCAGTTTTAACCCTGATACGGGAGAACTTCTGCTTGGAGATATTGTTATTTCTTATGACAAAGTTATTTCTCAGTCAGAAGAATATAATCATTCTGCGAAAAGGGAACTGGCATTCCTGACAGCACACAGCATGCTTCATCTTTTTGGATACGATCACATGGCAGACTCTGAGCGCATGGAAATGGAAGAAAAGCAGAATCTAATATTAAAAAATCTAGGAATTACGAGGGAAAATTAATGAACAAGACAAAGAAACTCATCATTGGAATCGGAGCTGCAGTTGTAGTGGCAACATTAGCAATTGCCTGTATTCTGATTTTTGGAAAAGCAGAAAAAATTGAAAAAGAAACAGAACCTGCTACAACTGAAACTGTAGAAGAAACAACAACAGCAGATCCGAATACAGGAAAAACACTTAGTTATCTTACCGGTGAATACGTAAGCAGCGACAGAGCAGAAAAAAGGCCGGTAGCATTGATGTATAACAATATTATTAATGCAATTCCCCATTCCGGTTTGAGCAACGCGGATATTATATATGAAGCACCTGTTGAAGGCAGTATAACGAGACTTATGGGGATATTTGATAATTATAGTAAACTTAAAAAAATGGGTTCTGTTAGAAGCAGCAGAATATATTACTGTTATTTTGCTCTTGAATGGGATGCTATTTACTGTCATTTTGGTCAGTCTAAATATGCTCTTGATTTTCTAAAGAGTGACCATATTGACAATGTAAGTTCCTTTAATGCCGGCAACTATTTCTTTAGAACTTCTGACAGAGTGGCACCCCACAACTGTTTCACATCAGGAGAGCAGATTAATAAGGCAATTGAACAATTGGGTTATAAGAAAAAATACGATAAGGATTATCAGGGACATTTTAAGTTTGCAGAATATGGAAAGACCCTTGATTTGACAAGCAGCAAAGCTGCATCCAAGGTTGAAATCGGATACCGGATCAATCAGCCTTGGTTTGAATATAACACAGAAGATGGACAGTATTACAGATTTCAGTATGGGGACAAGCATATAGACGATCAGAATAATAAACAGTTACACTGTTCAAATATTATTATTCAGTTTGTTAATGCTACCCTTTATCCGGATAATAAGAGTCTTGATATAACGCTTACAGGCAGCGGCAATGGATGGTTTATTACAAGAGGAAAAGCAGAAAAAATCACATGGAAGAAAGAACAGGCGGAAGGGCAGACTAAATATTTTGATAAGTCCGGAGAGGAAATTACTTTAAATACAGGAAAAACATGGATTTGTATGGTTCAGAGCGAATATTCTGATGAAGTAAAGATTAGTAAGTAACATGACAAATAAAGAGTTAATAGATAAAGCATATGCAGCCATGAATAAGGCTTATGCTCCTTATAGTGGTTTTAAAGTGGGAGCCGCGGCTGCTGTCGGCGATAAAATATATACCGGATGTAATATAGAGAACGCCTCTTATGGTGCAACAATCTGTGCAGAGCGATGTGCCATTGCAAAGGCAGTAAGCGATGGTCATAAAACAATTGATAAAATTGCAATCGTAAGTTCTTCCGGTGATTTTACAATGCCTTGTGGGATTTGCAGGCAGGTCATGTCTGAATTTATGAAAGAAGGCGTGGTTATCGTTACCGACAACAGAGAAATAAAAGAATTCCGGCTGGAGGAATTATTTCCTGCCGGTTTTTCGCTGGCTGATATGAAAGGACATTAAAATGGCACAGAAATCAAACAGGAATAGTTTTATTATACAGGGAAGTATTCTTGCTTTTGCAGGCATTCTTGTAAGAATCATCGGATTGATTTACAGAATTCCCCTTACAAGAATTCTTGGAAAAGTAGGAAATGATTATTATACGACAGCTTATGACATATACAACGTTTTAATATTATTATCGTCACAGAGCATGCCTCTTGCAGTATCAAAAATTGTATCTGAAAAGCTGGAAAAAAAAGAATATAAGAATTCTCATAAAGTTTTTAAAGGAGCATTATTTTATGGTCTGTTTTTAGGTGTAATTTTTGGACTTTTTGCATTTCTGGGTGCAGACTGGATTGCAACCACCTTTTATGATACTCCTCCTGCAGCAAGAGCATTAAAGGTACTGGCACCTACAATTACCATTGTATGTGTTCTTGGTGTGGTACGCGGATATTTTCAGGGAATGGGAAATATGATTCCCACGGCAATCTCTCAGGTATTTGAGCAGATTGTAAATGCTATCGTGAGTGTTCTTGCCGCCTATGAATTAGGGGTGTATGGTCTCTCTCTTGCAAAAATGTCAAATTTATCTGCAGATGCGTCTTCCACGCTGAAGCTTTCCTGGTCTGCCGCAGGCGGCACTCTCGGAACGTTTATGGGAGCTGTTATTGCACTTTTGATTATGATCACTATATTGTTTAGAAAATCCGGTGATATAAAAACTCAGATGACATTGGATGTATCCGGAAAGACGGACAGTTATTCCACAATTACGAAAGTGATTGTTTTTACTATAACACCGGTACTGATCAGCACAACAATATACAATATCAGTAATCTTCTGGACAATCCTATCTATAAAAACATCAGTGGTTCCGTATTTCATGTTGCCGATTCAGTAAAATCGGCAGCCTGGGGATTATACAGCGGGCAGTACAGATTGTTAACGACAATGCCGATTGCAATCGCTGCGGCTCTGTCAACAGCCATCGTTCCTTCCCTTGTAAGGTCCTATACCGCAAAGGATTCTGCTCAGGTTAAAAATAAAATCAGCCTGGCTCTTAAATTTGCAATGATTATTGCTTTTCCTTGTGGAATGGGGCTATCGGTACTGGGCGGTCCAATTAACAATTTCTTGTGGGCAGATGGAAGTAGGGATACTGCAATGATGATGATTTTCAGCATATTTACTGTCATTGCATTTTCATTATCCACCATAAGCAATGCAATATTGCAGGGAATCGACAAACTGAAAGTTCCAATTAAAAATTCAGCGATTTCTCTGGTGCTCCATCTCATGATTCTACCTGTCCTGATGCTTGTGTTTAAACTTGGAATTTATGCTGTAGTAATAGGTGACATCACCTTTGGTGCAACTGTCTCTGTTCTTAATGCATATTCCATTAAGAAATATCTTGATTATAAACAGGACTTAAAAGAGACATTTTTAAAGCCGCTGATTTGTTCTGCATTTATGGGAGTGGGCTGTATTCTTGTTTATTACGGAATGATCCGTCTGATTCCATATAATGCAATATGTACGCTGTCGGCAATTATTGCTGCGGTCATTATTTATGGAATTGTACTTATTGTCACAAAGACAATTACAGAAGAAGAACTGTATTCCATGCCGAAAGGTGGAGTGATTGTCAGAATTTTTAAGAAAATACGCCTATTATAGTGTATAAAATTACCAGAAATGTAAAAAATATATGCAAGGAGTTGAAAAAGATGAGTAAACGTGCATATATTTTTTGTTTCATAGTGTTTATATTAGGGTTTATTGTTGCTTATCTGGCAGGTGTTGAGTTGGGTACTTATCGATACAACACAAACCAGGATAAACAGGTAAATGTTAATCCGGAAAAGGAAACGGAAGCGTTAACAGAGGGCTACTGGGTCAAAGCCAATAACAATAAGATTTATGTATACAAAAGCGATGGGGAAACAATTGTAGCCGAAACGGATATTGATATTTCTGAGTTTTCAAACCAAGAGAAAAAAATTCTGGAAAATGGCATATATCTTGAAAGTGCAGAAAAGCTTTTCAAATATTTGGAGGCAAACACAAGTTGATGTGTGAAAATAAGCTGGCGGTAAAAAATATTGTTCCGCCGGATTTATATGGAGTAAAATTTTATGAAAGTCATAATTATAGGTGCCGGTGCCGCAGGACTGACTGCTGCCATTAAAGCGGCAGAATGCGGTGCATCTGTCACGGTTCTGGAACATGAAAATAAGCCGGGGAAAAAGATTCTTATTACGGGAAACGGCAAATGTAATATAACAAATACCAATTTAAGTGCAGATAAGTATTATGGAAAGAAAGAATTTATTGAGAAAGTTATCCGCTCATTTAATTGCCGGGATACAATAACCTTTTTTGAAAATATGGGTGTTGTCACAAAAGATAAAAATGGCTACATATATCCTATGAGCGATCAGGCATCCACAGTGTTAAATACACTGCGGGATACTGCTCTCAACATGGGAGTTTCAATAAAAACCAACAATTCGATTGAAAGGATTGAACAATCGGCAGATGGCTTCGACATACATATTGGAATTCTGCTGCATTGCGATAAATTAATTATTGCCACGGGAGGAAAGTCTTTTCCAAAGACCGGTGCTACCGGAGAAGGCTATCGGTGGGCAGAAACCTTTGGTCATCGTATTATTACACCAAAACCGGCACTTACAGCACTTATTTGTAAAAACACTGGTTTATCAAAAGCATCCGGTGTCAGGACACGGGCAAAAATTTCTGTGATTAATCACGGAACCGTTTCAGGAAGTGATATGGGAGAGATTCAGATTACAGATTATGGTGTTTCAGGCATTCCGGTCTTTAATGTAAGCCGTCTGGCAGATACCGGTTCAAAACTCACCATAGATTTTATGCCGGATCTGGACTTTGAATACGCAGAAAAATTAATAAAAAATATAATGAAGAACCGTTGGTTCATGTCCGTTTCATCAGCTCTTAACGGTTATTTTAATGACCGTCTGATTCATGCAATTCTGGATTCGTCCAATATTGACAGAGCAATATCTGCAAAAAAAATTACAAAAGGGCAGATCCATGAACTGACCTGCCGCATAAAAGAATATACGGTTGAAGTAAAGTCGAGGCGGGGATTTGAGTTTGCCCAGGTAACACAGGGTGGAATAGATACGGATGAAATTGACGGCAATACAATGGAATCTAAGTTAATTCATAATTTATATTTTGCGGGAGAAATAATGAATGTGGATGGGATTTGCGGAGGGTACAATCTTCAATTTGCATGGTCCACAGGTATGATTGCAGGAGGTAATTGCCATCAATGAAGTTCTTAAAAGTATCTAATATAAAAGTGAATATTGAGGATGATGAAAATAAAGCCTTTCTTCTTGCCCGAAAAGCTGCGGGAGTGTCTGATAAGTAAATAAAAAACAAAAAAATTATAAAACTGTC